>NZ_QJSM01000021.1 GCF_003205235.1 Thermoplasma sp. Kam2015
CGCCCTGTAGTTTACCGCGAACTCCTTCTCGCCTCTCATCCACTTCAGATCGAGGTGGTAGGCTTCATGCCAGGGATCAGCCTATCATATTTGATCGAAGATCCGTCTGGGATGAATGATTCCGGCATCGAATCTTTCTATCTTTTTCAAAAGGAAAAAAAATGATCTCGATCCCAATGTACGTCAGTTCCATTCAGCTGAAGCCTCGGATCTTCCTTTCATCGAAGAGTCCTATGCTTATACGGACATAATTCGGACAGTCTTTATATCGTGATATCAGCAGACGTGCTTTTTGATCGCATTTATTCTACCTTCATCAGTTGAATCTTCTTGATGTTCCTGAATGCACTGTTGACGAAGCGCAACTACGTCTATAGATATTGGAAATTGAATTCGTATAACCATGGTATTCCTTCTTTGGTTTGATTAGCATGTTCTCTTTATCTATATAGAGCTTCACTTTGGTAGCTGCTATCAATTATTTTGGCAGGGATAGATATATTCCTAAGTATTTCCGGTCAGCTACTCCTCGCTAAAGCTCCTGGGCTTGCAGCTGAGAGGATCGAATGACCAAAAATGGCACCAGCCACAATAGGGTGGCTGACGACAGCCCTGTTCCTGATGTTGAGGGAACTCTGCAGGAAGACCTTGTTGAAAAGCTTCTTATCAAAGGCTATTCTTGAGACAAAATTGGATGCTTCATTGAATCTGATGAAAGTATCTATGAGTGTGTCTTTCTGTTATTCGTTTGGAAGCAATTTGATCTAAAGGGTTTTAAGAACAGTATAAATATATTCATTCAATATATGAAAATGTCGCAATTCCTCTCCATCTTGAAGGATGGGCTTTCTTTCCAGAGGAAAATGTGAAGGCATTATTTTCTATCATCTGTTCCTTTTTTCCTCCATGATTAGAACCGGCTTAATCGTAATTTCTTATTATGATCTCATCGATTGGGCCTCTCAAATTAGCCACCGAATTTATATTCCTTCTGGCCTTCACTCTGAACATATTGAATCCAGAATACATATCTTCTATAAACGGTGTACCTGAATTGCTCTCCATTACGAAAACTTCCCTTTCTGACAGATCTAGAAAAGTATGAAAGAGATCTCTCTGATCATCTTCGCTGAAACCGCTGGGACTGTACGATGTAAAATTCGAAGACCCATTTATGGGCATATATGGGGGATCAAAATAGACGAAGTCATGACGAGACGCAGTCTTGACTGCTTCTCTATAATCCGCATTGAGTATCTGGGCTTTTTTGAGCACATCAGAAAGAGCGTAGATGTCACTGGCCATAGGTAGAGATGGATTTTCATATCTTCCAAACGGTACATTGAAGTCACCCCTGGAGTTCACTCTGTATAAACCATTGTATCCATGCCTGTTGAGATATATGAGTAGAGCGTACTTTTCTGGACAGCTTTCACGTTTCATCGAATTGTACTGTTCTCTTGCCACATAATAATCATCCTTGCTGTTTCTGAATCTCAATGAGGACAGTGCGTTCGCAAGATCGTCTGGCCTGTCTCTGACCATTCGGTAAAGATCCATGAGATCTCCGTTGATATCTGAGATGACCGATTTTCTCAGAAGCCCACGATTTGAGAGCTCGATGAACAGCGCTCCTCCGCCAAAGAATGGTTCATAGTATGTATTGAAATTTTCTGGCACAGACCATACAAGATCAGAAATGATCTGCCTCTTTCCTCCTGCCCATTTAAGTATAGGTCTGGCTCTATTGACCGCTTCGGTTCGGTGTGTGGAACAAAGATCTCGCACGAATACATTTATTTCTAGGATCTATTAAGTTTTCACTGATCCTCTATCTGATGACACGCAGATCGAAAGAATGGCCGCAGAAAGGCTAAAGAAAAAGACGGAATAAAATAATAAGCATATCAGGTGCTGGCTATATCAATGTCCTTTGATTCCCTTATCTTCGCTATGGTCATAAAGGCTATGATTATGAATATGATCGTAAACACCGGATAAAGGGGATATGATATTGTACCAAGAGCATCAGAGGCACCGGGATTTGCCAGTTTGGTTTGATTCACATCCGGTACCGGAGGCGGTGCTATGACCTCCACGTTTCTTAATTGTGGATTTAAGGTTGGCCTTAAAACAACCCAGATAGAGAAACTGATAAATCAATATAAGTTGGAATATGGGGTTCCGCCTGCTTCGTTTGGAGAACTTCTGGAGGTTCTGGAATGAAAACAGTTGTACCTCCAAAGAATCAGAACCCGTTTCAGGGAATGTTCCGGGAGCTGAAGGAAGCTGACGGGGATGACATAAGGAAATGCCTCAGGAGCATTCGCTTTGTTTTCAAGGGAATGAGGCCATGATAACCCTTAGGGACAGTTCAATCCAGTCCAAGATCTCACTTCTATTCCAGATGGAAAGGCCCTACACCATATCGGCCAATGATCCTGGGATAATGGATCTTGTTGATTACGACCTCTCGGAGGCAGAAAGACATCTTGAGATCTGGATGTCCAATCATCCAGATGACTGCTTGGTTGAAGGGAAGAATCCCCTGACCATCAGGATATATCCAACATTCTTTGAGGATCCTGAGCAGAAGCTGCAGAGGGATGCCCACAAGAAGAGGATGAGAAGGTTCAGGGAAGGCAGATGGCCTGAGCAGAGACCCTACAGGAGAGAGTGGCAATGGAAATGATTGAAATGTCCCGCCATAACCTCACCACCAGAATAAGGGAACTGCAGAGGGCGGAGATTCTCACAAAGAAGCTGAGGAAGCTGCCTACCGGATTCTATGATTCCGTAAAGAAGGTGATGTCAGAGATCGCAGAGGATGCAAGCAAAGCTCTAGAGAACAGGGACCTAGAAGGCTACCTGCATTTCAAGGAGGAAATGAATGCGCTTGAGAAGGGGTTCAGATGGTTCTTCCAGGTAAGGTGGGAGAAGATAGCCCTGTATTCCATGTATGACCTGAACCAGGAGGATCTGGCAGTGCTCAGCAGCTATGAGAAGGCCGCAGTGCTGGAATTCAAGTCCGTATATGACAGGTTCTACAGCCAGTTCACCGGAGGTGATCAGTGATGACCTCTCTTAACAAGAAACTTGTTAAGCTTTCTCTTCTGACCAATCATCCACGGAAAGCCATAACGGCGGGTCAGGAAGATTCCTTATTAAGGAATCTCAAAATGGTGGTTTCGGCAAAACCAGTTATTTCCTTATTTTTCAGAATAAGATTAATAATTAATTTATTAATCTCATTTATTATTATTTATTATTACGTCTCTCTTTCTTCTTTCTCTATCTCTCATGGGATGATTTTTCGGAGGAGGTATCTGCCATGAAGACCAAGCCCACTACTATTGACAGGAAGGTGCCGCAGTCTGTGAGTCTGAGACTGAGCATCATCAAGAAGGCAAGGGAGAAGGGTCTCAACCTTGGTCCTCTGGTAGAGGAGGCCATAGAGCTTGCATGCGGGGAGGATCCTGAGGAGATTGAGCTCTCCAGGCTCCAAAAGGAGATTGCGGAAATGCAGGCAGAACTTGCCCCAAAGATGGCGAGGGCAAAATACCTAAAGGAATCGTTGCAGACCAAGAGGAGGCTGCAGATCGACCTTTCAATCGAGAGGGACTGCCACGCCTGGTATCTCCGTTCCCTGGTGCAGTCCGGTGTGTTCAAGGTCGGAAGGATGGACAGCATTGACCCCGCTCCCATGATAATGGACGATATCAAGTCAGGGATCATCAGGGATTGCGAGGTAGATATTTCCGAGGGTAAAGCAAGGCTTACAGATAAGGCATCAGCGCAGACAAGGAAGCGCCTCAGGCAGTTTCTCAGGGACCGGGGAAATAATCTCTCCGCAATACCCGCAAGGGAATGGGTTTCTCCAGATCTGGAAACTCTCCGGTCCACATATGGACTATCCCTCGATATTGAGGAATTCCAGGATGAATTCCTGAGGAATCAGTCCATAGGAGATCTTCCCTTGGATTTCTTTGCAAGGTTCCGGCCCGTCATCATCCAGGACAGGATAAAGTCAGAGGTCAAGGCAAGGATGGAACCAGAGTACAGAAACTTCGCGCTGGAGGCAGGAGGTGTGACATAATGGCAAAGAAGTGCAGTGCATGCGGAAAGCCCATTGATGTCTATGCTGGTAACTACGTCAATGCCTATGACGAAGCCTGGCAGATGAAATCCTATCATGCCGGGTGCTACAGGAAATTGATTCTTCAGTGCCCTGAAGGGGCTGATGCCCAATGATATCCCTCTTCACATTCTCTGACAACTGGATGGATCTCGCTGATACAGATCCTGCTGCCTTCGTGGATGAGGTTGAACTGCGGTTCGTAATCACCCGGGATTTCAGGAACCTCATAGCACTCATTAGGGGTGGAGCAAAGGCCGATAAGTCGTTCCAGAAAACTAAGAACGGCATCAGGCCCGGCGACTGGATAGTGAGGCCATACTCGCCACACCTTGTGGAAGTGCTCAAGAAAGCGATTGAAAAGGGAAGATTAATACAAAGAGGGAGTAGAGAGGAATGACCCTCGCGAAAGTAACCTGCCTTGCATGTGGTTGGACTTCAATGAAAAACTGCCTATTAGGATATGAGGTTGAGAGGGAATTTTATATGAATTACAGACCCGAATGCCCATTATGTCAGCAGGACCCGGGATCATGGAAGATAGAAGAAATCATAGAGGTCAGGCTTCCCTTGACTGAAAATGAGAAAGACCTATTTTCACTAGCAGGAGGAGAGCCATGACATCTAAAGGTACAGCTGCAGAGGGAATACTCCTTAAGATGCTCCTCCAGAACGGTATCGAGGCAGAACATGGTTCTCCGTCAAGGCCGGGAGATATCATAGTGCCTCCGAATGTGATTATTGAGGTCAAGGACCCTAAGGGTCTATCATACAGCTTTAAGCAACACTCTGGAAAAGGAGAGGCCCAGTGGAAAGCCCTCAAATCCAAGAAAGAGAAATTCCAATGGCTGGAGATCTTCTATGTTATAAGATTTCAGAGAAGAATTTGGAAATATTTTGAATTTCCTGATAGTGCGGATCCACTCAAAATGAAGTTTGGTCTTCCAATTGAGCAATTTCTTGAAATCATGAGGAATAAGCAACTTTCATTTGTCAATGAGGGGGTGGTTTACAATAGAAACTGAACCGCAGTTATCAGAGGAATGGTCACTGATTATAGGGTTCTTGGAAAAACTCAGCAATAATAGGTCTACTGCACTTTCCAGGACCCCTGGAGAGATTGCAGAGGCCTTAGGACTTCCACAGCAGAAGGTCAGGGCAATCCTTGTTGAGATGTTCCACATGGGTATAGTTGAGAGGAGAACACGGGGCCTCAACAGGAAAGGTTATCCTGCCAGAAGTTTTTACCGTATCAACCGAAATATGATAAGATGAGTAAATGGCTTAAGATTTCACACCTGGACGTGACGAAGTGAAATGCTTTCTTCCATACATCAATTCATCCCGTGGCGTAAATCCGTGGTACTCAAATTTTCCATGAAATCGTTTTTCGTCAAAAATTCTGGGTTTTTACGTACTTTAGTTCGAGTTCTATCCTTACTGCGTTGCTTGCACCTATTTTATATTCTTCTCGTGACGTAAGAATATACAAGTTTATACCTTCAGCACCTTTTTTTAGATAATATTTCAGGTACTGGTCGTAAAAATAATTCAAACCTGTAATGTGGTTCTCTCCGCGTGCATACACTGAGACGCGTCTAACACTTCCTTGTTCTCTCCTTTGAAGCTCCTGAATAAATTTCAGGGCATCCATATCGTCATCTATGAATATTGCTTCCGGGAAGTAATCAAGTATCTTTGTAATGGCCTCATCAGAGTGAAGTTCACTGCTGATCATCAACTGCATAGCAAAACCCTCAAGATAACCCGATCTTGCCAGATTGTAAAACTTCTTGTTCATTGATTTCTTACGGCCGTTGAAAGCTGATTTCATAAGACTTTCTGCTTCCTCGTATTGAGCAGAGTCCTCAAGATTAATGATCTTGAACGCAATCTTTATTGAAGCAAGCTTATCTGGCTTCCACCCTACTTTTTTGAACAGTTCTATCTTGTTTCTTTGTGTGGGGATAAGCTTCTGGCTGGTGACAATGCTCAGGGATGGATCGAACTGAAGACCAATCTCTTGGTGATTTTCAATATCATCTTTGAGAGCGGTAAACATATCTTGAGCAGCTACTGGATCATAGTCCTTTGCTTCTTTGTAGATGTTAATGGTAATATTCTGGCCCTTCAGATGATCCACCCTGATATTGCGATCAGAAGTGTTGAAGTTAATATCAGGTTTGTCCGGTCTTACTGTAAGCCATTCTACACCTTTCTTCAATAAACTTACAAGTTTCGGCAGAAAACTAAGTGGCATTGGTGGAGCTACTCTTCAATTAATTCTACTTCAGAAACATCGGTAATAAGAGCTAGAGATCCGGGCACAATGCCTTTGACATCGCTGACTTTTATACCAGTGGTACCGTCAACAGATGCTGCCCTCCTGCCATCGACGTCCAGATATCCATTATCTGAAATAACAAATCCCATACTTTTAAGGATTTCCTCTTTCTCAAGACCCTCAATCCTAATCCACTGTTTTACAGTATCCATTAATTCACCTTAATTTGGAATGTATCACTATTGTGTTACAGAGTAGTTAATCAGTAACAGTATTTATTTTTAATCACGGTTCTTCTTTTTGTCTTTATTTCCGATTCCTGATAACAGAACACTTAGATCCGATGTAAGAAATATATAAAGAACTTCGTCTTAACATTAATCAGAGCTAATCGGGGAGCGGAAGCCATATTCGAATCCTGGTTAGCTTGGGTTTCCGTTTCTCCGGTTTGCGGAGGAAACCTCATGTCAAAGAATTCCGCAAATAAGGTAAGGAAATCGGAAAAGAGATGGAGCAATCCCAACTGGTCATTAGGTGCAGTGATTGTTGCCCTCATAGGCACATTCCTTCTGCTTGTGTCGCTGCTGTCAAAGCCTCAGTTTGTCATAATGCATCACACTGTTGTGCTGACCCAGGGCATAGTTGCTCCCGCGGTCTTGATGGGCGCAATAGTCTGGGCGATGGTTGAGTTCTTCACACCACCTGGAAGGTCAATTGAAGATCTCCTGGTGAGAATAATTCCTGCATTTATAATAGGTGCATTCATTGTCGGCCTTCTTGGTTATATGTTCAGCTTCGGGAAGTTCGTCATAGAGCCGGCATTCAACGGCAATCCCAACGCCCTCCTGTTCCTTGTCTCGGTGCTTGTCGCCGTTCTCGCCGTCACATGGAATGCGGCATGGTCACACAAGCATGGGTTCAGGGGGCAGAAATCTGGAAAGGCCTCTGTGCTCACAAGATCGGAATCCGGCACGTCCAAGGGTGCAAGGGGGATGCTCGCACTCCTGATCATATTCATTGTGGCAATGCTCATTGTGCCCATAGGTGCAGGCCTGGGAGGCCTGTTCCTCTCCGGCCATGACAGTTCCCATGTGCTGCAGAATGAGAGCAGTGTTGTCTACATCACAGGAACATCAGGGCCTGTTCCATTCGGCCAGGTCAACGGCACTGCAACATTCGATTTTCCATCGGCAACAGTGAACAATGTGACCACATATTCCCACACTGTTTATGTGGAGAGCAATCTCATACTGGCTGAGCTGAACAACTTTGCAGTGTCCAGGATAATGTTCTCAACAAAGGCGAAGGACTTCAACGTCACAATGGGCACAGGAACCAATGCAACGGATTTTGTACCTGTTTTCAACTCATCATCCGGGAATTCTACATTCCTTTCACTTGCCATATCGCCAGCTCTGCTCACTGGAAACCAGTCCTCTCCTGTCACATTCGAGATACAGGCCAACGTCACATCAATGAGTCTGTCCATATCCGCATACGGCAACAACAGCCTTGTGACTGTCTTTGGACCGTATCCTGTCATGCAGATCTCATACATCATCGGGGCGGTGCTTCTCTTTGCCAGTGCATTCCTTGAGATATCTGTCCATGACATATCGCTGAACAGCACTCCTGTGGCACAGAAAGGAGGGAAGAGAGAATGATATCCATCAGAGGCACTCTGAAACAATTCACAGGAAGGGTGTCATGGGCCCTGAGGAAAATAAGGGCAGGAATCGCCTTTCCTGCACTTCTGATCCCATATGTCACCGGAACATCATCCATAGGTTCCACAATATTCTCAGGCCTCTGGTCTGTCATACTGTCGCTGTTCAAGAGCATATCCGCCGGATTGGGGAGCATGTTCCAGCAGATGATGTCAGGATTCGGCCGGTCCGTAGTACTTATGTTTCAGTCATTCGGTTTCTCCATGACAGGATACGGCGTCTGGGCTCCAATGATGTTCGTTGTGGGCCTTGGCACTGGAATACTGGTTGGATACCTGTTCTTCACATTCATAGATGCGGAGAAGGATGTGACAGGATTCGAGAACGACATATGAGGTGCACCATTGAATGTCATTCACATCATCCCTGCTGAACATCCTTCTTGGGTTCTTCCACTCGGTGACTTCGGCATTCTCGGCCGATCTGCAGTACGAGATGACTTGGTTCGGCTACAGGATAGGTATGATGTTCTATTTCTAGGGATCCTCCTTTACTGCACTGGGGGTGTGGATGCCAGCGGTGCTTGTGTCATCAATAGGCCTGACCATAGCAGGTCTTCTCCTAGTCTTTGTGTTCTTCGATTCCGCAAGGGATCTGGTGTGTGCATAGATGGCATGGTGGTAGTCTCCATGGTTGCCATGGAACTATCCGAAGGACCTTTCGAACTCATTCATGCAGCAGCTCCAGAATGGACTGCTGTACATCTTCTCAATGATCCTCCAGGCCATCCTCGGAGTCATATCCTCACTCTTCGGATTGATGATGGACGCATTCCAGTCGCTGGTCATGATGATGGTCCAGGCATCAGAATCCCTTGGTCCGTTCTCACTGCCGGTGTTCGTTATCGGGACAGCAGTGGTGATATGTGCGGGATATCTGGCATTCGCACTGGCAAAGGACACCCCTGTTGTGGGGGCATTCGTGTAGGTGATGCATTCTGAAAATACCAAATCCTGAAGGAAGAACGCTGAACAGATCACAGAAAGCAGGAATTGCCCTGATATTCGTTTCAGTCATGATCCTGTCCGGTGTCGGGATAGCGGGATTCCAGGCGCTGAGCCACTGGGACCCCTCTAAAGGACATAATAACCGTCCCATCATCGGAATCAAGCCTGCTGACGTCTCCGCATCAAGTGGCGGTACAACAACTGTATATTATGGTCAGACTGTCTCATTTTCAACAGTATCCGGGAGATCCAGTTCCGCCACAAACGAGAATAAACAGACGTCCACCTCCGGATACCCGCCTCCTGATTATCCACCCTACCCGAGCACACCAGGCTGGACTCTGGATGTCGGAGGTTCGTCAGTCGAATCAGGGACAGCATCAGCCAGCGGAGTCTCTTATGATCAGTGGTATACACAGAGTGAGCAGTACCTTATTGGAGGCTACGTTTACACTACTTACTCCTATTCGGAGACCTCATGGTCCGGTGCATACATATCTGGGGTCACATACACGATTCCAAACTCAGGTGGATCATCAGGAGGAACCGATGAATCATGGTCTCTTTCCACCGATGGTGCATCCGCTTCCGGCACTCTTGATGTTTACACACCCTATGCCACTATATCAGCAAGCACAACCACACCAGATGCCGGGCAGTCTGTATCATTCTCCTCAAGCCTGCCATCAGGCGTATCCTACTCATACCAGTGGTACCTTAACGGCAATGCAGTCAGTGGGGCAACCGGTTCATCATACTCATTCACGCCTTCCTCTCCCGGATCATATTCTGTGTACCTTGAGGCAACCGAGAACGGGTACAGTTTTTCATCAAACACAGTCACAATATCGGCAAACAGTGACCCATCCATATCCATCTCATCAAACAGGAACCCATCTGATGCCGGTCAGACTGTGGACTTCAGCACCTCTGTATCCGGAGGGACCGGATCGTACACAACTTACGGCTATGTCCTCTATGACGGCACATCCACATCGGATTCCCAGCTGGCATCCGGATCATCATCGTCATTCTCCTATACGTTCAGTTCTGCAGGGCAGTATCTCCTGCACTACTCCGTGACTGATTCCAACGGATATACTGCTTCGACCTCAATTACGCAGACAGTCAATACAGATCCCTCAGTTAGCATAGCCTCATCGCAGAACCCCACAGATTCAGGGAGGACAGTTGAGTTCACATCATCGGTGTCCGGAGGCACCCCGGGATACAGCTATTCCTGGTCAGTTGACGGAAATTCTTACAACACCAAGGATATCAATGTGTCATTCAGCTCATCCGGTTCATACGGTGTCGACCTCACAGTGACTGATTCAGCAGGCTATTCCGTCTCACAGTCCATCACTGAAACGGTCAACTCTGATCCGACTGTATCTGCATCCTCAAATGTCAGCAGTGCCGATGTTGGCTATCCAATAGAATTCTCCTCAACACCATCCGGCGGAACCGGATCATACAGCTACTCCTGGACACTCAACGGGCAGCAGGTGTCAACATCCCAGGACTTCTCATATTCCTTTGACCAGTCAGGATGATACACCCTCACAGTGACAATAACGGATTCAGTGGGAGTGCAGAGCAGCGCATCTGTCACTGTGAACATCAATCCAAATCCCGCAGTCTCCATAAGCAGCAGCCAGAATCCAACCGATGTGGGGAATTCCGTGGCCTTTTCCTCATCTGAATCCGGAGGCACGGGAACGGACACATATGTGTGGTACATCAACGGGGTTCAGGAATCAACGGCGTCATCATTCTCCTATTCATTCTCTTCATCAGGCATTTATTATGTGAATGTCACTGTAACTGATTCCGATGGCCACACTGCACAATATTCCCTGAAGGAAACGGTCAACCCTGATCCTTCAGTTGTGATCCATGTTGTCCATAACCCCACCGATGCCGGCATATGGGCGAACTTCACCGCATCCATATCAGGTGGTACTCCAGAATACAGCTATTCCTGGACCATAAACGGTGAGACGCTCACATCAGCATATGTCAACTACACATTCACCTCACCAGGAACCTTCCCTGTATCCCTCACAGTTACGGATGGCAATGGGAATACCGCCTCCGCATCCGTGAATGAGGTGGTGAATCCTGATCCTTCAGTCTTAATAGATGCACAGTACACCACTGTTGATCAGGGCATCAACGACACATTCTATGCCGACATTTCAGGGGGCACATCCCCCTTCAATTACACCTGGTCAATGGGAAGCAGCATCATGAATTACTCCCAGCAGTTCCACATGAACTTCTCTGCCACTGGATCATATACGATCAATCTGACCATTATTGATTCCCTGGGAGAGAAATCCACTGCATCATTCAAGGTAACTGTCATTGAGAAGCCCTCTGCCCTAATTGAGGGATCAAACATAACGGATGTTTCCACAACTACCTACTGGGAAGGTTATGGATCATACGGGACAGCGCCATACAACTACTACTGGTTCATCAACGGGGTCAATACATCCACAGGCCTCTATCTTGAGTATTCCTTCCCATCTTCCGGGAAATACAATATCTCACTTCTCATAGACGACAGCCAGGGATCCAAGGCATATGCATACCTTGATGTCCAGGTTGAACCAAAACCATCGGTGAAGGCATCAGAATCCATTTCATCTACCGATGTTGGCATCCCAGTTAGATTCACATCATCATTGACGGGCGGAACACCTTTCTTCAACTACACATGGTCAGTCTCCGGAATCGGCATCGTCTGGTATCAGGCCAGTCTCACATACATATTCTCCCAGCCAGGATCGTATAACGTTTCCCTTTCGGTCACGGACGGATCAGGGAACAGGGCATCCTCATCTATCGGGATAAGAATCAATCCGCTTCCTCATGCCAGGATACTCCCGGAATACAGCAACATCGATCCCAATGTTACCGATACATTCAACTCCAACATAACGGGAGGCACTCCCGGATTCCATTACAAATGGTACATCAACGGTACCGTGGAGGGGAATGGCAGCTCCATATCATGGTCATTCAGCACTGCCGGAATATATCCCGTAAGGCTTGTGGTGACGGATTCCCAGGGCCAGACGGACTCATATTCCACTGATATAACTGTGGCCTCATATCCCAAGGCATCCATCATTTCATCATCATCCGATCTGGATGCAAACGTCAGCGACCAGTTCAGGGCATCAGGCTTCGGTGGCATCGGCCCGTACGGGTATGAGTGGATCATTGCAGGACATGAATTCAGCAACTCCACAGTCAGCTATGCATTCCGGTCTCCAGGCAATTACTCAGTGCAGCTGATCATATCGGATTCATTCGGCAAGGATGCCGCCACATCAATAACGGTTGATGTGCATCCCGATCCCACAATATCCGTATTCTGGAAAGGAAAACCTGTTGTGTCCATCCCATTCAGCATGAATGCAAATATAACCGGTGGTATCTCCCCATACCAGATATCATGGATATTCCCATCAGGGCAGCATGAGACAGGCGCTGCCATTTCACATGTCTTTTCATCCTCCGGTCCGGATACATTCGAGGTTCAGGTCACAGACCACGGGGGTTACACAGAAACAAGGAACTTCACTGTGAACGTTGGCCTGTATGTTGCAATAGCAGCCAATCAGACTTCGGGTCTTGGTCCTCTGTCAGTGCAGTTCTCTTCCAGCGTTCTCGGGGGATCTGATTACGCATACAACTGGTCATTTTCACCGAATCACTATTCCCTTGAGGCAAATCCGATCTACACATTCCCTGTTGGAAACTACACAGTTCACTTCTCGGTGACATCAGCAAACGGTGCAACCGGCTATGCCAATATCAGCATCCAGAGCCTGCCGCCTCCAGTCCATTTCAATTATTCAACCGGCCTGAACATCACGCAGGCCTTCCACTTCCAGGCATTTCCAAACTGGGATGCAGCAGGACCATACAACATGTCATGGTCATTCCCCAATGGCCAGACCATCACAGGAATGAACATATCTTACAAATTTCCGGTCTACAATGAGCTCAATACAGTCATTGCAACCTTCTCTTATGGAAATGGGAAAACGTGGACCCAGTATCTCACGGTGAGGATGATACCAGCAGTGCGGGGATGCTTGGTGGGCTTTTGCTCATACTTCTCGGCATAGGGGTAATCTGATTCACCAATCGACGAATTTTTTCCATCCAGGAGAGCTGAGATCTCACACTCGAGGGTCTGTGAAATCTGGTGTCAATTGTGAAAGTGGTTCCCCGCAGAAGCCGTTCTGCCGTCGATTCGGCGAATGACGGTTAGATGTCAAAATCAATTCCTTTCCGGGCGCAGAGTTCCTTTCTCCTATATGTCCAGGACATTCCACATCCTTCACAGTACAGGCCGATCTTAACCCATTTACTCTTTATTCCGTTCCTGTCAAGGACGTAAATGCCCCTCAGGTAATATTCCTTGCAGTTGGGACATGCTTGGTATGTCTTCCCGGTGTATCCTCGTCCCTGCTGCTTCCGTTTTCCGACTTTCAGTTGCAGTCCCGGTTCCATGTCTCCCTATATGTGTACACGTTATAACCCTTGTGCTGTTTTGAATTGTAGCAACAACGGTTCATTTCAAAATTAGTCAAAATACGCACATCTACGCCCCTTGTAATACTTTTCTAAATCCCTATAATCGGGTGGTGAATAATGGTATAATCCCAATTCATACAGTTTTCCGAGGGATCTGTAGAAAGATGAGGAGAAGCTGTTTGATGGCCACTCATTGGTTCTTGCCTTTCCCAATGAGGATGCCCTTATCTTTCTCAAGATTGCCACCTCATCTGGAGGTATATTCTCTTCCTTCAGCCATTTCTCAAATTCCTGCTCCGTGCTTACCTTATCCACCTTCCCTGCACGTTTGGCAAGTTTCCTTCTGATGTCATCAATGGAAACAGCCGGATGCGCTGGATCCTTAGCCGCTAATTCCCATGCGGTTTGCAGTATCCCCCTTTCCATCTTTCCAAGTCCACAACTCATAGCTTCACCAGGTATAACATATAATTAATTTTGTCGTTAAGTGTTATACCAACGTTTGAAAAGGATCGGGTCTCACATCACATCTTTTCATGGATTGTGGCTATAATCAGTCTTCAATCTTCTTCGAACGTACACAATACCTGGAATTGACCGACGAATAATCCCTGCCGATCGGAAAGCTCGCCCTATGAATTCTAAATTGATGGGAGATAATATTTCCTTATTAGGACCCCATTGCTGGCAGTCTTTCACTACAGTAGTTTTTGTTTGGCAGTCGCTTTACATTCTCAGGGATCATTTATTCTTAACTTGGGGAACTTCACTTCTTTTTGTTGCCTGAGAATGCCGAGGCGAGTGCAGCCGCTCCCAAAAGCACGATCCCACTTTTTATTAACCTACCAGCAATAAATTTATGGCCGCAGGCATCCTCAATTGCCCCGATTATAACATCAAGAGCCCCAACGAAGGAGATACCAAAAACCGCGCCGACAAGATCTTCTACAGACTTAGTAATATCGGACCGAAGCTGAAGTTCTCCTGCTTGTTTAGCATATTTACAAACCTCTGCAAATTCTGGATCATTTCTAAGCTCGTCTGCTATAGCGGCTCTCCCAACCTGCTTCACGTATTGTTCTAATGACCCATATCTTGACCACTGCATCCCCTTATTAGAGAAATACCAAGTTACTGATTCCGGACTGCTCATCTCTGAACCTTTGTTTATCTTCATATGGAACATAAATAAACCGATCGATGAACGACTTCCATTCTACAATTTAAGTTAACTTTTATCCCAAAAGATAACAAGGTCTATAACCCTAGGTTATTCTATTTCAATGTAAACTTTAACTTTGTTGGGTTTTCCGTTTAAACAATCTAGTTTCCAATACTTAAGTTTTTGTCTGACAGTCGTCATATTTATCCTATGATGTAATTAATAGTCTATGATCGATGTTGTCAGGAAGATCCTCAAAAAACCATGTGAAAACGTGTCTGCTATTACAGAAGTGGATCTGTATTCAAAGAAGATAAATTTCCTGGAACATGCAATGCTTCTGGTGCAATCCGCAATATCCCATGAGGATCTCACTGACATTTCCATGGACAATCATGTGAGCAAGTCACAGATATCAAAGCTTGATACCAGAAGACCTTACCAGGTCTTCTTAGAATTATTCTACGATCTGATATATCCATACATAATGGCGCATAACTATGCTATGTACAGGAGATTCCTCAACATAATAGGCATTGACTCCACATTCATCCGCACAGCAATAAAGGAATCCGGGAAATACAGGCGACAGAAGACAGAGAGTGGCATAAAGATGCATCATGCTGCCGTAGTTTTTCCATTCACATTACCGATTGAATCACTGGTAACGCCGGCTAACCTGAATGATTCACCAGGATTCGATGAAATCATTGGAAGCATTGATCCCGATCTCCTGAAAGGATCGATACTGACGTTCGATCTCGGCTATTATGATCTTGATCGATTCATGGATCTCAAGAGCAGGAAAATAAGGTTCGTTACAAGAATAAAGAAGAATGCCAGTTATGAGGTTGTAAAGAAATATGCACATTCCAGGATTGTAAGGTTCCGCAATGGAGTGATCCTTAGACTGGTGAGCATTTACGTTGATGGAGAGCAGAAAGATTATCTCACAGACATAATGGATCTTCCTGACTTCTACATCCACTGTATATATTCACAAAGATGGAATATAGAGATATTCTTCCGCACGATGAAATCATATCTCAGGATAGATCATCTCATATCCAGGAATGTAAACGGCATCCTGATACAGATATTCTCCGCACTGATAGCATATGTCATTCTGAGAATGATACAGGATATGATCTCCTGCAGAATGGGCATTCCAGACTTGATAAGGATGATCAGGCATGGGATCGTTCTGCCTTTCAGGAAATCTGCAAAAGGCGGTTATCCAGTTAATATATAACTGAAATTGAACAGCCGGGTCTTCCCCCGAGGGAAGACCCTTACTCCTCGATTCAAGAGCATATTATGATCAGCATTCCAAGAAATAAGCTTTTCCATGGATTTTCTATGGATTGGAAATGACGGGTACTAACTTAAGAAACGGACCGCAATATTAAGTTCCGGAAACATGACATGAAAGTGGAAAATGCCAAGTAAAATCATTTATATATTGGAAACTACTAAATTAAAGATTTTTTAGGAAGAACAACGTAAAATGTTCTGCCATCCTGGGTCAAGCCTGAGTACGATTTGTAGCCCACCCATATTGGAGTCAGTGCTGGCATAACTTCAGTCTCAATCTTCATAGTCAAATATAAGTAGTGCCTATTTTAATTTAATCCATTCATTGTATTGATAAATTAAGCGCCTCAGAAAATGCATTCGTCTCATTTCGTATAACTTGTATCGAAGAATAATTACTTTCCAGATAGGACGGGGAAAAACCATCTACTAATTGAGGACTAAAATATGGGCCGTTAATCAAGTAAGTTCCATTTGTTCCAGAGTATATGCATATAGAATTTATGTGTGCAGGGGCACCAATGAAGGCACTTGGTTTTTCATAGCCCAAAATAGGAACTTTTGTCGTGTAGTCAATCGCAGTTTGGTATATTCCTCCTGACACATCGTTTTGGAGCTCTTGAAGACCTGTTTCGATTAGATTCTTTGCCAAAATTGGAGTTCCAGAAACCGTTGCATTCATATACTGGTTATAGAGGTAGACTGGGTAAAATTTCACTGTATGTCCGTAAGCACTGAAGGTGAATGGACTAAATATTAGTCCTGGAGTATTGGGAAAAACATCATTCGGATCTGACCTGTGGGTCGACACGCTCTTATTCAAATCTGTATATTTGCTTAGCATCCCATAGATGCCCCAAGAATAAGCTGCACCTATTGGACAGCCGTACCAGGATATAAGAAAAATCCCATCCTGATAAGAAGAGAACAGATCGGTGTTAGATACTTTGACAAATTTCCCGGATGGTATGTCTTCAAGAATAATTGGTCCAGGGCTATTTTCTGCACTCTGGTGATAGTAAACGAAATACGACAGCGTGACCGTTACAACCAATGCTGTCAGAACCACTGAAAGAACTCTCAGCCATATTCTAAAGTGCTTACTTAAAAAATAATTAAAAAATTTTTTTGTTTTCATTTACAGCTGGATCTAAGCTAGTTTCTTGTCCAAAAGCACACCGTTCGCTATGTAATCATTGAAAACTGCTGTGTGACCTCCATCTGTGAATTGCCTTGCTGTGACGACATCGTATACAGTGTAGTTTCCATTATGCAAGGTTATGCTCGTTACCGGAATCCATGTGTTGTTTGCAGGATCAAAAACACTCATTCCATAGTTCACTTCTCCTAGAACCAACCATTCCGTTGTGCCATTAGCTAGCTTAACATAGACCGGTTGATCCCCCATCCCTGATATGTATATTTGGTTGTTCAGCTCCAGCACGTTTGAAACATTTGTTTCCGTTACACTCGAAACGGTTGACTGTATAAGACTACCATTTGAAGTATCATATGACAGGGTCTTCATTCCTGGTCGTAGATCCTGTACCGGGATTTGTGTTCCGTTAGCCAGAGTGATCTCTGTTCCTTTTAAAACACAGCCTCCGCCGCCTCCACCACCCGATCCTCCTGAACCAGAACTTACCTGATAGGCATATACTTCGACCCCCAACATTGGCACACTTCCGGTGTAACCATTGGTCAGGTAATATTGAGAACCTGACAAAATTACATAAGTGTTGATATCGTAATTGGTTGGCGCGTCATATTGCACCATTCCATTGGATGAGGAAAAACCACTACCAAACTGCAATGTACCGAAAAGGAGTCCCACCACTGAGAGAGCCACTCCAACCGGGGGGGCAATAAATGCCAGCAGAATTGCACCCAGACCTATTCCAAAGCTAATCCACGAACTGTCAGTGCTTGTATATTGCTCAACCAGTGCTTGTGAAGAAATCTGGTAATACTGTGATCCGATGTTACCGATGCCCTGTCCTGGTTGCCCGCTAGTTTCTTGCTGCCAGGTATTTAGGCCTTCTATGTTGCTTATGGAATCCGTTATTCCAAATGCCGTACTGCTTTGGATATCACTTGAGGATCCTACGAGTTGCACGTTGACTATTCCTACATCATAGAAATATTCATCCATTGGATAAGCTCCATAACAATCTACATACCATAGAGAATAGTTGGCGCCTTCCACTGACGCGTTGATGTAAGCGTAACCTGTGGAACCAGTGCTATAAGAATAGACCATCTCACCTGATTGGAAACTGTAAACGCTGCCTGAACTGGTCGAATATCCTGATCCGCCGGCATTGTACTGAGCACTTGAAGTGCTTCCAGGATTCAACGCAAATCCCACGTTGTAATTTAAAGTTGTCGAGGCACTTGCACTAATATAAGCTTCAGCGTTACCGTATATGTAGGCGAATGTCACTGGTATTTGTGTTATTGGTGTATAGTTTGCATAATCCTGTTCCCAATAAAAGTAAGCTCCATCGGGAATTATCGTTGGCAATGTGGAACTGTCAGTTACCACACTGGCTTGTGCCTGAGCGGCAGGCTTGCCAGTTGGAATCAGTCTGTGGCGTTTATCAAGCGGCATATGGATGGTAGCTCGGAAAGACTGCCCGTTTGAAATTTGTGCCATCGACATGTTTACAGACCCGATTGACAGAAATGTTCCATTTGAATCATGGTAAGTTATCAATAACAACAAGTCAGGATGGCTGGCGGAATTTAACATGGCGCCCTGATATTCCACCCATTTGTTTACAAGGTTCCTAACTGGTGTTAGGTTCGTGACCGAAGCATATCCTCCTTCGTTTGTGTTAACTACGAATAGGTTTTCGGTCCCATATCCTTCATCAGGTGGCTTATACATAATTCCCTGCACCGAAGCATTTACTAGGGGAAAACCTTGTCCATCAAATACCTGGACACCTATAGACTGTGCCTGCTTAAATGGGCCAACACCCTCCAATGCCATACCAGTAAGGGAAATGGCAAATGCAGATGTAACAACTATTGAGGCAATTATCACACTTTTTGCCTTATCAACCATTATAACAAAACAATATAACAAATATTTAATCTTTTCTTCTCTGTTTAACAAATATCCCTCAATCCGATGATCAGTTGATTGTTTCACAATTTCTGCACCCTAACCGTCAGTTCAGTGACCTCACCACCCTCGTTGCCCCCGGCATTGAGGACTACATAAAAAGCGTCACAAATTCGACGATTGACCCATATATGCGCATGAAGAGAAACAGGAGCAGAACGTTCTGGGAATTTGATGTATATTCTGATCTTGACATAGAGGATCTGGAACTACTGTTTGACGCCGCGTCCTCGGAGAGTGATGGCAAGAAACCTACATAGTCTTCGGATCCGCTGGGATGGCTTCTCAATGAGGCAAATACGGTAAGCCCTCTAACAACTAAACGTAAAACCCGCCTAGGTCAAAGCAATGAAGACAACGCAGTACTTATGTGAGCTATCATCTCCATCCGGACAAAAGGTGTCATGAAAGATCAGAGACGTCGAGCTGGATTCAATAGGCCCTACGGCGAAGGACTACGAACAGGGGGTATGGAATGTCCTGGGATCCCTGTCCAGAATCACCAACGTGGACGAGATAATGCTGCACCTCAGGAGATACAGCGGCACCCTTGGGGATTATTCTGCATTCAACTCGATCCTTATAGCCACACAGAACCCCGATGCGACCATTGTCAGGTCAAGGGATGAATGGAAATATTTCGGCAGGACCGTTGGTGAGAACGCAAAACCCATCAGCATCCTGTATCCTGTTGGAGTACCCAGAAGGGACAGCCTGGGAAGGGTGAAGAAGTTCATTGAGGACAGAAAGGCAGAGGGATTGAGCGACGAGGCCATAGATCAGCTTGTCATGGAGAAGTTCAACCTTCAGGGCGGAGGCACTGCATTTGTCTTCTCCTTCGGCAAAGTATATGACATCTCTTAGACATCGCAGATACCGGGAAAGGAGAAACCTGTCGAGGAGGATGTCAAGGCCACTACCCTGTATAATACTTTGAAAAAGATTGCTAAAGACCATTATACCGTGGAAGAGGAAACAATAACGAATGGCGCACGTGGATACACAGCCCACTCTGGTGAAGGTCAGAAGATTGTCGTCATGAAGATACCAGGAGAGGATGTGAATGTTCTTCACACCCTTATACATGAGATGTCACATGCAAGGTTGGAGCATCTTTACAGGAAGGAGCTTCCAAGAGGCCTTGCAGAGAGTGAAGCTGAGTTGTCCACTTATCTTGTTGGCGCACACTTCGGATTTGACTTCAGGGAAGACTCAGCAGCATATATCAAGGGATGGCTGGACAATGCCAGATCACAGGGCAAGGATCTTGGAAAGGAGAACCTGGATCGTGTATTGAACAATGCAAGATGGCTGATTAATGAGATAAATGGGAACTTTACTTAATAAAAATGCAATGGGGGGTTGTCAATAAAAGTTCTAAAAGAAGAAATGTAAGCAATTTCAATTAGACTTTTTCCCTGACCCAATTTTGCATTAGAATTAAAAATTCATAGAAAATAATAAGAAACAAAGTGTGTTACTATATTGTGTTTTCCAAGGTCATAGCATTGATAGTTGTTTTGACAGTTGCGACTGCAGGGACTGGTTTGGCAGTAGCCTATCATGATGGTTTATTTTCATCAAACAATAGCCCTGAAACGCCTTTATCTGCTAAGCTACCGTCGAGCAACAATACATCAAGTTCGCAATCCAATAATACTAATTCTAGTACAAATAACCATAAAAAAGACAACGTAATTGTTAACAGCATTCAATCTTATTTTACGATATCAGATACTCAAGGAGTTAATGTTAACTTTTTAGAAATATATCATGGTTTTGGAATGATGGCTGGGAATTCGACCCAAGTAAATCTCAGCATAACAAACAATAATTTCTTCAATATAACATTAAATCACATTAATATTCAAAGTGACGGGTTCGATATAGAAAATGTTGCTCCTTTGCTTCCTACTTTCTTAAATTCATATTCTTCTAGAAATATTACCTTACAAATTTTTGCTCAAAGTGGAATGAAGTCTTTTAATGGAAGCGTTCAAATCTATATTTTAGGAAATCGAACAACAAATATCAATGTATCTAATATCTCTATCAAGGAATTTGTAAATGACAATTTGAACAATTCAACCTCTATTCAAATAGTGCACCTTGCCGGTTTTAATTCAAGATCAGGCTCGACCACAGATTATAATTTCACGGTTTATGACAACAACACTTATGCAATAAATGTTACACAAATATCAACTTATACCCCGGGGTTTTCTATTTACTCTACTTATCCACATTTACCGTTTGTTATAATGCCTAACAAGAATAGAACGCTAACTATGAATATCACTATTTCCGAAGATATGGCTGGATACCACTCAAATATAACGGTTAAAACGAATTCTACCTCAACCATAAATGTAACAATTACTTCGATAAAACCATATTTTGAAAACGATGCTTTTTTTGGCGTGCCTTCTATATTTGGCACTATTAAATCAAATGGTGAAGCGGGAGATAATCTTACTATTCAAATTGGCCTCACGAAATCTTACGGAAATTGCGCTGAGATATCTGGATTTAAATCTAGTACATCTGGTTTTACGGTCATTTCAGCAGGTCCATTCGGAGGAACGCTTCCATATTCCATATCAAATGAAGGAATCTGGTTCGTAATCAACATTCACGTTTCGAATTACATGGCAGGTTATACTGGTACAATTAGCATAGGTATAGATGATAATCAATGTTGACGGACTCTGGGACATAAGCCTATCCATTAACAAGCATCAGGTTGTGCAGCAACCCTTTGCAGAATCCTGACGTCTCAATACGATCTTTTCTCTTCTGGAATATCATTTGCCCTGTTGTTTTCTTGTCTGCAGAGAATCCTGCTTCAGAATTGCTTCTTCTGAAGTATTCCCTCAGATATGCAATGGGATCATTCATGAATCTTCTGATAATATCTCTCCAACGTTTGGGTCCCCTTATCCTGGAATTCTTCTTTGGAATAATGAATATTCTGGTATTTTCAGAGAAATCATCAAGTATGCTCTGTCCCGAGTAATATCTGTCCAGTCTTATGCTGTCAAGATCTATTCTCAGCCTCTGTATCATGTCAAGAGATTTCGAGTAAGCATCCTTCTCCGATCTGAGAGAAACGGCATAGCCAATGTACATGCGTGTGTTGAGATCCATTAAGGCGAATGAATAGACGAACTGCCCTTTCTTGACAGATTCCCCATGGTTCTCCCTCATTGATCTGTAATGCTTTGTTACTGCGAGCGAATAACCGGTTCCGTCACCCACAGCATCACATTTCGAAATCATCATAAATTCATGATCTAAAATTTATTCCATAGGACACTAATATTATTCTCCGACCGATCTGTTATAGAGGGTATCTTTAATCGTAACTCTTGTAAGGTGATTTAAGGCATAATTGTGAAATTTTTACCGGTTCACAAATTGTAATTAAGTTTAACTTAGGCCAAGGTTATGGCATGTCAAAATGTTATATTTTGTCATGTCATCGGAAAGGGCCCTCGAGCGAGGTATATAAAGAGGGAAAAAGATCTCTTTTCCATTGTCGATGCCAATTGTAAGCAATATATTTAAGACATAACATATTGTCATGTTATGCCTTTGCCTATCCCAAAGAGCATGATGATCCAGTCATCACTAAGGAATCTCTCAATTGATTTTTTCGCCGATGGGGAAGTCAATACTATTCTGAATGAGATTAACATGAAAATTGAAAGCGACAGGAGAAGATCTTCCTATCATAAGAGATATCTTCTCCTGGCAAGCTTTCTGTAACGCACGTGAGGAAGGATTGATGAGGTTCTTCTCATCCGGTCTGCCGACATAAACCTATCAACAAATTCAGTCAGGATGAAGACGCTGAAGCAGGGGATGGACAAGAAAACCGGACTGAAGAAGGAGAAGTACAGGATAATACCGCTCCATCCGGTATTAAGAGATATGTACATACAGTATCCCATTGAGATGAACCTGAACTAGAAGTCCGAAGATCTTCTGTTTCACATGAGGAGATAGGTTGCTGATCTCTATTTCAAGAAGCTCCAAGAGAAGGTTGGAATCAGGATCCACGCGCACAAGTTCAGACACATATTCGCGGTGAAGGCCATAATGGATCAGATCTCTCTAAATGTGCTGCAACAATGGTTAGGGTATTCCTCTGTCTTCACGACATCCATATACACCCAGATAACGAGATGGACGCGTAGCCAGGTATCACACCGGTGAAGCCAGTTGAAAGACCGGATATGAGCAGCGTGATCAGAAGCATGTTTTTCCTCCCTATGCGATCACCGTAGTGCCCAAATACAAAGGCTCCCAGAGGCCTCAGGAGAAAACCCAGCGCAAACGTCAGCAGCGTCAGCAGTATTGACACGGCTCTGGAAACCGCTGGATAGAACACGGAGGAGATATATATTGCACCTGATGAGAAGATGAAGATACCGTACCACTCCAGTATGGTTCCGGCCATTGAAGCTCCGATTATCTCATGCGGCGTATTTTTATGTTCCACCTTCGGTTCGATCATGATCAAATATCATGTCATACGATGTATATCTATGTTATTCAGATCAAGCGTCTGTCCAGCGGAGTAAATATTTATAGAAACTGAAGATCCACACCGCATGAACGAAGCCCCTCTCTATATAGGTGTGGATATAGGTGGTACTTTCACTGATATAGTCATATTCGACTCAAAGTCAAATCGGATAAATATTCTTAAGACACCCAGCACACCGTCAAACCCGGAGAAGGCAGTCATAGACGGTCTCCTTTCCATGCATTTGGATCCAGAAAAGGTGAGGATGATAAACCATGCGAGCACGGTTGCAACCAACGCACTCCTCACCAGAACAGGCCTGACACCTTCCGCACTGATAACTAACAGGGGTTTCATCGACATCCTTGAGATTGGGAGGCAGAGGCGAGCCGAGATCTACAATCTCGATTTCCAGAGGCCGGATCCGCTCATAGCTAGAAGATACCGCTTTGGAGTTTCCGGACGGATAGACAGCTCTGGTAGGGTCATTGAAGATCTGAATGAAGAAGAGATATTAAGGATAAGGAAGAAGATTGAAGACTCGGGACTGAAAGGTGTGGCCATATCGCTGATCAATTCCTATCTGAATCCAGTCCATGAGGATAGGATAAAGGAGATCTTCAGCGATTTTGATGGCTACGTCTTCGCCTCTCATGAGGTAGATCCGCAGTATAGGGAATATGAGAGAACAAGCACAACCGTTGTGAACACCGTTCTCTCTGGCATCGTCTCCTCATACCTGCGAAGGTTTCGCGAGGGATTGAAAAACGCTGGCTTCAGATCCGAGATATACATGATGGGATCAAATGGAGGGCTGAGCGCCATAGATTACGCAGAGAGATTACCCATATCCGTCATAGAATCCGGACCGTCTGCCGGAGTTATAGCATCAGCGAATTTCAGCAGGCTCCTTGGAGATGGGAAGGTCATAACATTCGATATGGGTGGGACGACTGCAAAGGCAGGAGTGGTTATCTCAGGGAGACCGGATCTGGCGTACGAATTCGAGGCGGCCGGAAAAACGCACAGCGGGAGATCCATCAAGGGAAGCGGCTATGCCGTGAGGTTCCCGTTCATCGATCTGGCTGAGGTTAGCGCCGGTGGAGGGACGATCGCGTGGATCGATGAAGCTGGATCTCTGCGTGTCGGCCCGAAGAGTGCCGGATCAGATCCAGGTCCGGCGGCATATAACAGAGGGGGGAAGGACCCCACGGTGACGGATGCAGATATAATTCTGGGCCGGCTCAATCCCCATCATCTGCTTGGCGGAAATATGAAAATATACAGGGATCTTGCCGAAAACGCGTTGAGCGTGAAGATCGCGAGGCCTCTGGGAATTGACACGATCGATGCGGCATCTGGCATAATCCGCATGATAAACAACGCCATGTCCAGAGCCATATCCATAGTGAGTGTTGAGAGGGGAAGAGACCCGCGTGGTTTCGTAATGTATGCATATGGAGGTGCAGGACCGCTGCATGCGGCAGAACTTGCAGCCGACCTTGGAATCGGTGAGATCATGGTTCCATCACATCCCGGTCTTTTCTCGGCCTATGGACTTCTGTCGGTGGATATGGTCAGAGATGTATCAATACCTTTCGTACCTAATTCAGACATTGGAAGCGCCTTCCAATCGCTTGAGAGGATCTCCATTGATAACATGGAAAAGGAGGGGCTTCACGATCCATTGATTGAACGATTCCTAGATATCAGGTATGTAGGCCAGTCCTATGAAATAACTGTACCATACTCTGAGAATTATGAGGAAACGTTCAGAACGGAATATCGAAGGATCTACGGTTATGTCTCTTCAGATCCTCTGGAGATCGTCAGTCTCAGGATCAGGCTCACGATCAGGATGCCTAAGATCGGGCTCATAGAGCCAGAGAAAACGACTGACCAAGAGATCGTGGAGAGATCCGTCTATATTTCCGGAAAAATGCTAGATACGCCAGTCATGAGGTGGTCAACGGGACATGAAGGTTTCAGCGGCGGTGGGCCGTTCATAATAGAGGGCTATGATTCAACCATATTTGTACCGCCTGGCTGGAAATTCAAATTTGACCGATATCTCAACGTGAGGATGGTGAGATCATGACAGATATGTTTACCAAACAGATAATAGCCAGCTCGCTCTATTACGCCAGCGAGGAGATGGGCATCGCTCTTAGAAACTCTGCATATTCGCCCAACATAAAGGAGAGGATGGATCACTCAGCCGCACTGTTTGATGAGAACGGATCACTCCTGGCTCAGGCAGAACACATACCGGTGCATCTGGGATCGCTACCATGGGGGCTGAAGAACACACTCAAATATCTGTCAGATCATCACATAGACCTCAAGGAGGGCGATTCCGTCGTGGTGAACAACCCATATATATCTGGAACGCACCTCAACGACGTGACGGTCATCAGGCCAATATTCTACAGGGACGAGATAGTCGCATATTCTGCCAATAAGGCTCATCATTCTGATATAGGTGGAAAACTTCCAGGAAGCATAAACTTCGACGGCAGAACAATATTCGAAGAGGGAATAATACTTGATCCGGTATTTCTGATGAGAAATGATAGGTTCAACGAGGATCTCATATCAATTTTTTCATCGAATTCAAGAAATCCGTATGAACGCATCGGAGACATAAAGGCACAGGTTGCTGCAAATTACACTGGGGAGAGAAGGGTTCTGGAGATAATAGAAAGAAATGGCCTGGACGCCTTCAGGGAAGCAAGGTCATACTATCTGGAATATGCGGATCAACTGGCCAGAAGCAGAATGTCCGAGATACCGCATGGAACATATACTGCTGAGGACTATCTTGAAAAACCAGATGGAACCGATATAAGACTGAGGGTGACCATTAGAGTTTCCGGAGATCGTATAGGCGTGGATTACACTGGGACAGATGAGCAGGTTGATGTCCCGCTGAATGCAGTGCTTGGTGTAACCATATCTGGCGTATACTATGTGTTTCGAACGCTAATGGGATCAGATATGCCTGTTAACGATGGGACTTTCAGATTCCTCGACATCCATGTTCCTGACCGAACCGTGCTAAACCCCGTCTTCCCCGCACCCGTATCAGGCGGTAACGTTGAAACTAGCCAGAGAAATGCCGATCTAATATATCTTGCCCTGAGCAAGGCAATACCGGATCGTGTTCCTGCCGCATCTGGAGGTTCCATGAACAACATAATGATGGGTGGATTTCATAACGGAAGATCATGGGCATTCTACGAAACCATAGGGGTCGGGCTTGGTGGAAAGCTTGGCAAAGACGGCACGGATGGAATACATGCAAACATGACGAATACCATGAACACACCCATAGAGGAGATAGAGAGGACGATGCCTCTGATCATGAAGCGATATGAATTCAGGCAGAACAGTGCGGGCCTCGGAAAATTCAGGGGAGGGAGCGGAATAGTAAGATCATTCATGGTAAGCGATGGTGAGATCATCGTCACGGTGCTTTCAGAGAGGGAGAGACACAGACCCTGGGGGCTTCAGGGTGGCCTACCCGGTGCACCAACGGAGGTGAGGGTTTTCACCAGAGGAAGGTGGAGGAAGGGCAGCACAAAGGCCACATACTATCTAAAGCAGGGCGATATCATAGAGATCAGAACTGCGGGTGGCGGTGGATACGGTAGACCGCATGATCGTGATAGGGAAAAGATTGAAGCGGATATCGCCTCAGGGCTGATAACCAGAGGATACATTGAGAGAACCATAAGGTCCGTAGATCATCATAATATCTCACCGCCTGAATAATGCAATTCGTATACGGTCTCTCCATCTATATCTATATGCTCATACCCGATGAAATGATTTATATCGCCGGAGAAATCATTGCCATAAATATATACGCCCTGATCGCAGTACTTTGGCCCCCTGAACGGTGCCTCCCTTTGCACCAGAGACAGGCATTTTTTCAGAAAGGAATAGAGAGCGCCTACATCCTGATAATCCTCTAGTACTGCACCAGAATATACCATACCCCATACTGGCTTGCATGCATCAAACACCGTTTCAATTCCATTGAACGCCAGATCACCAAAATACACGTCTACATACTCATAATGGCCTTCAGCGTAATGCATTTCCTTGGAACCCGGTATTCTAACTGAGGTCTTTCCCTTGCCGGACGCATACGTTTCCTTCTTTGCTTTCACAACGAAATCGATGAGATCTTCTTCCCCCATACCAGTGTATACCGCCTTATGTAATAACCGTTTCAGCGAATCCAGATACAATAATGAAGGGTGTATTGCCCACCACCGGGGAAATGATACATATTTATCGGATAATAAATTTATAGTATCATGGAAGTCCTTGATGACCTCTGCAGAAAGATCCTCATACACATATACAAATACGGTCCAGACAGTCCAAAATACATGGCACATAGATTGCTCGGCGCAAGTGGCTGGGCACCCACATATGATCAGGTAAAGCTGAAGGAAGCCTGCAAGAAGATGGAGAGCATGAAACTTCTGACCGTGTTCAACGGCCCACTGAAAAGATCACCCACGTCATCTGTGAAACCGTGGATAAAGATAAAGGCAAGGGAAGTCAATTATAAGCCTGCTGGCATCTACTACGATCTCACCAGAGAAGGCAAGAAAATAGCATCGCAACTCTACAAGGAGAACAGAGAAGAAGAATAGCGATAGCCGAACCAGAATCCCGCCTGAAATATCATGCATCGTATATTCTCGTGATCTACTCCTCAGCTGAAGCTTCGGAGCTTCCTGCTTCAACGATCAAACTCGATCCCCCTACTGCCAGATCGCAGTTTCCCGTCATTGGAAACTTTCTTTCGGACCACGTCTGGAAGAAGGGTTACGGAGGTTGCGATCTCCACAGGCGTGTATTCGGATCTCATCGATCCCACTCAAGTATCATCCACTTGTTTATCGTGAATGATACAAAAGAATATGGTAAGACCATCTATAACTATTTCCATTGAGGGAAGTCCGTGTATCTCCTGTCCGAAGAAGGAGAATTACTGTTCTCCCAAACTCCTAACTTTTTTATAAAATACATCGTTTATCGTGATTGATATGGAGGAATATGTGGATATTGTGAGCAGATACACGTTTGATGAAACAGTTTCCGCTTTAGACCGCATTATCCGTGATCGAAATCTGATCAGATTTGCGGTCTTTGATCACCGGATGAATGCCGAGAATATCGGCTTGCAGATGAATAACTGCATCGTCTTCGTCTTCGGCAATCCAGCCATAGGCACGATAATGATGCAAAGAGATCCGTCTCTTGGGATCGAACTGCCATCCAAAATTCTGATATACGAGCTGGATCATAAGACCCATGTGAGATTCAGGCCTTTAAGCTGGAAATTCGATGATACTGCAGCGACGGAAGCCATGAATAAGCTGAATTCTGTTGTTGAAGCAATAGCGAGAGAATGCGCCGGTATGAAATGACACCTGGCCTGATCAGTCCCCGACGATCATACCCTAGAGTAATGATGCAATGCATCGTGGCACATCATAATTTCACCGGCATACTTGAGAAATCTACCGTCAAAACTGAATTTCAGGAACTTTGATTCCACCCTGCTTGGAACGATCTCCATAAACTTTTTTGAAAAATCAGGATCGGTGGAAAAATTTGGATAGAAGCATTTCACATCGTCCCTCATTATGAGAAAGAGTATATGCGATCCATATCCTGATTTAGCCAGACTCTCAAGAGTCTCTAAATGCTCAAGACCACGTCTGGTAGGCGCATCTGGAAACATCGCGATTCCATCTACATTCAGGGTACATCCCTTGACCTCTACATATTCATCATCGTATCTGAAATCAATCCTCTTCCTTCCCACTTTAACCTCTGGTATTGCACCTTCTGGTAGAAAATGCCTCGCAATTTCAGAATGGATCCCGGAGTCAACAAGCACCATATTGCCCCGGTCAGAAGCAAATTCTATACGCCAGCTCATTCCAGATCCTTCTGCCTTTCTGATGAGAACCTCAGATCCAGGATATATGAGATCCAGAAGCCTGCCCGGATCATGGAGATGCGCCATGTGAATCTCACCGTTCAAATCAATGCGTACTGCAAACCTATTTACTCTCTCAATGACTCTGGCCCCCATAAGGTTGTCAAAGCGCCTCACTGGAAAGCCAATAGGCCTCTTCATGAAAATATCTGTTTTCAGATCATCACCTTAGCGGAACGTTCTTTCAATCCGAATAAAAATATTAAGCATGCTGTCATCCGCTAATAGATGGACGGTAAGAATCTCCGTGATGCCGTATTGATCGTTTTCATCATACTTGTCATATCGATAGCGCTGTTCATAATCAAGCCGTCAGTGGATTTCCTCATAAAAACGTACATCAGCGAACTGGCGCCTTACACAGAATATGTGAACGGAGCAATAGCAGCCATATTCGTCGGTGGAGGAGGCGTCCTTATACTCCATATCGTGAGGAAAAACATCGACAGGTACTTTTCAAAGAAGATGAACAGATCTGCACAGAACCTCATAGAGCTCATCGTGTCCTTCTTCATGTACGCTGTGATCCTAGCCATAATACTGACATCTCTGGGCATAAATCTGACAGGCGCACTTGTTGGCGGATCGGTTGGAGCCCTCATAATAGGTATAGCATTGCAGGGAATCTTTTCAAGCATCTTCTCCGGATTCGCTGTTACATCGGGCGGAGCCCTAAAGCCGGGTGATGTTGTGAACATGCAGTCATGGTTGTTCTCCGGTCCGATCACCGGCGAGGTCATGAAGATCTCCTATCTGTTCTCGGATATAAGAACGCAGAACGACAATATAATAAAGATACCCAACTCAGCCTTCTTTGGCAACACTGTATTCGAAAACCTTGGAAAATATGATCGCTTCTCATACAGGCTTCAGGTATCGCTACCATCGGATGTTTCCATATCGAAGATCGAGGAGAAACTCGGACTGCCTCAGGATGATACAAGATGGTATTTCACTGGATCGAACGGCAGTACGAATACGTTCACCGTAATGATGACCATGAAAGACATAACCGACATCAATGAGGCCATAGATAAGATAAACAGGGCATTCAATGATGCTTACTGGAAGGCAAAAACTGGATGAATATCACCCTACGTCCCTATCTCAGTCAGCATGTCCTTCAGGAAATTAGGAACTCTGGCGGGCTTCCCATCCTTTATAAACACATTGACGGTCTTTCCCCTGCTGTATACGTTTCCGTTCTTGTCTTCAATGCTGTAGCTGAAGTCGAAGCTTGTGTTTCCAATCCTTGATATCCATGTTCTTACGTATACCTCGTCTCCAAAGTGAACGGATCTTTCAAAGTCGATCTCAGCCCTTGCTATCACAATATTTACTGTGACTGGTTCTTCCGCCATGAAAAATTTTTTCATATAGTTGAGTCGGCCTATCTCGAAGTAAGTCAGAAACCTGGCGTTATTAACATGCCCCAGCAGATCGATATCGTCGTATCGAATCTGGATCGGAGTAACGTCCACATATTCTGAGACCATAAAGAAGCAATAACGTCTGATCTTTAATATTTATTTTGAACTTTTTTCCTTTGCCTTCTGCGTTTTCTTTTCCACTGCAGGCGAACTCTCTGATCTCTGAGAGACAGCATCGGACACAGCCTTCAGATCGTCACGTAGCTTTTCCACCTGCGCTTCTAGCATGCGTGCCATCTCATCTGGCAGATCGCTCAATTTCTTATCCATCTCAGCGTAATACTCCTTCAGGAGCGACGCGTCAGACATGGCTTCAAGCTTCTTCTGTATTTCATCTATTTTGCTGGATATTTCAGTCAGTTTATCCATTACATCCTTTTTGAATGACACGATGTAAGAAACCTAGTACATATTTAAATTTTGGGATCGTGGAATTCAGCGATATGATAATGTATGACATAATAAAAATTGTTACATATTATCGTCTGTATGGCGATGAGGCGCAATGTCTGAAAATGTGTGACTCAAGGCGATCAAAACGCATAAGTATTTATGACTCCATACGTAGTTGAATGATATCATCGGAAGTTTCTGTGGACAGGGTTAAGGATCTGTGGAGGGATTTCTTCAGATCATATGGATATTCCGACGAGATAAACAGGATCCACCAGGAATATCCAGAGGTTAGGACCCTGTATGTATCGTTCAAGGATCTGGAGGACTTCAACTGGCAGTTTGCCGGATCGATACTCGTTTCGCCAGAAATATACCTGAAGGCAGGTGAGGAGGTTATACTGCAGGATTACCTGCTCGACAGGGTAACTCAGAGATTCAACATCTTCAACCTGAGGCTCAAGGATCTGGAGGAGAAGAACGTTGCATACCGCATACGCGATATCAGGAGCGCCAACATAGGGACGCTCATAAGCGTATCAGGGATAGTCAGGAAGAACACAGAAGTCTTTCCAAAGCTCAAGAACGCCGCATTTGAATGCAGCAACTGCCATGGGCTAACGTACGTTGATCAGACCGAGAACAGGCTCAGCGAGCCTCAAATATGCGAGCACTGCGGCCTTTCAAAGGTAAAGGACAAAATATTCTTCAAGTTGAGGCCAAACCTTTCTGAATTCATAGACGTACAGAAGGTTGAGATACAGGAGGATCCCGAGACCCTGGAAGGTGGATCACAGCCTCAGCGTATAACCATCATAACTGAGGATGATCTTGCTGGCCTGCTTTTTCCTGGAAACCGTGTCGTGGTGGATGGAATACTGAAGACTGAACAGCGCAGGCAAGGGAATATACCGCTGACAGAATTCTTCACCTATCTCTATGCCGTCAACATAAGGAAGGATGTAAAGGAGCTTGAGAGCGTGAAGATAACCGAGGAAGACAAGAAGAAGATCATTGAAATCTCGAAGAAGCCGGACATAATAAACGTAATATCAAGATCCATAGCGCCTACGATTCACGGTCTGGACATGGTAAAGATGGCGCTTGCCCTTCAGATGTTCGGCGGCGTGCGCAAGGTTATGAAGGATGGGACCACGATGCGTGGAGATATACATATACTCATGGTCGGAGATCCAGGTACAGCAAAATCACAGCTGCTGAAATACATGGCCGAGGTCTCACCCAGAGGCATATTCACATTCGGGCGCGGTTCGAGTGCTGCAGGTCTGACTGCAGCTGCTGTCAGAGATGAATTTGGCGAGGGAAGATGGACGCTGGAAGCTGGCGCACTTGTTCTGGCAGATAACGGCTTCGTAGCCATCGATGAGCTTGACAAGATGGACGAACATGATACTGCGGCGATGCACGAGGCAATGGAGCAGCAAACTGTGACCATATCCAAGGCAGGGATAATGGCAACGCTCAAGGCACGTGCCTCGGTTCTGGCTGCGGCGAATCCCAAGTTCGGAAGATACGATCTCAACAGGAATCTGGCGGAACAGATAAATTTTCCACTGCCCCTACTATCAAGGTTCGATGTGATATTCAAGATGGTAGATCAGCCGAACAAGGACAATGACAGCAGGCTGGCCGAGCACGTTCTCAAAGCGCACAGGATCGGCGAAATATACAGGAGCATAGAACACAGCGATACCGATGTGGAGATTGATGAGCGCGGGTTCGAGCCAGAAATAGATAAGGATACCCTGAGAAAGTATGTGGCATACGCAAGGAATAATATATTCCCTAGGCTCAGTGATGAGGCAATAGCAATTCTTCAGGATCAGTACGTTAAGACGAGGAGCATGACGCATGATGCGATACCCATAACAGTCAGACAGCTGGAATCAACTGTCAGGCTTGCTGAAGCTGCAGCAAGGGCAAGGCTTTCAACCATAGTCACCGTTGAGGATGCCCTGCTTGCCAAGAGGATCGTGGACTACTATCTAATGGACGTATCAATGGACAATGGAAAGATGGATATCGACATCATATATACAGGTGCAAGCTCCAAGCAGAGGAATGATATGGAGACAGTACTGGACATCATAAAGCAGATAAAGGCAGAAAAGGGCGTGGCCGAAGTATCCGATGTGATAAACACCGCCATGAGCAGGGGCATGCAGCAGAAGAAGGCGGAGGAAGCGCTGCTCAAGCTCAAAAATGCAGGCCAGATATTCGAGAGATCCTATGGAAAGATAGATGTGATAAGTTGAAGATCGTGATGAAGATCAGCGAGGTACGCGGTGAGGTTTTACTTGCGGCGGCCGATGCTGATATCCTCGGAAAGAAATTCAGGGAGAAGAACCTGCATATAGAGATCTACCCGTCTTTCTATGGAGAGGTAAGGGTCACCGATGAGATGTTTCTATCATCACTCAATATGTGCACCATAGCTAACCTCGTTGGCGAATACACGATTGGGTTGGCCATAGATGCCGGATTCATAGACCGAGAGAACATACTGTATATACAGAAGATCCCGTATGCACAGTATGCCAAGATATTCCAGTGATGGCGATGATGGCAAAGCATCAGGCGGTCAAGAAGATATTTGATGAAATATCAACCAAGTACGATCTTATCGATACAATAATAAGCCTGGGCCTGGATCAGCACTGGAGAAAGGTGCTCGTGAAGCATCTTGATCTCAGCAATGATCTGAGGTGCCTCGACTGTGGCGCTGGAAGCGGAAAGGTGACTGAGATGATATACTTTCAGTGCCATGGTTGTGACGTAACTGCATTGGACATAACGGACAGCATGTTCAACAGGGAGCTGAAAAAATATGTGAGATTTGTTGTATCCCCGGCAGAGAGACTGCCATTCGAGGATTCATCATTCGACAGGGTCTCATCCGCCTTCCTGACAAGAAATCTGGCTGATATAGATAGATATTTCTCAGAGGTCTACAGGGTTCTGAAGCGCGGTGGCATCTTCGTCAACATGGATATTTATAATCCAACCAGACCTGTGATATCTGAGCTCTTTGGAATCTACTTTTATAGATTTGTTCCCTTCCTGGGAAACAGGGCGACTGGATCAAAGAATTACACATATCTTGCCAATACTGTCAGGTATTTTCACCGTCCGGAAGTCATAACGCAGAAGCTTGTGGAAAAGGGATTTTCAGTACAGTCCATCGATCTCTTTTTCGGTGCGGTTTATCTTCATGTGGCGACTAAATGAGAAACGACGATTGATCATGGACTTTAATTGATGTTCATATAATATAAGCATAAATGCTTATATATTGTGCATATATCACATTATTAATGATTAAGAATATCAATATCGATGGAAGATCCTCAGGCAGATCCACATCGAGGAATTTCGTGATGGTCCACTATTCATCCGATCACATATCCACATTCGATATACAGAGGGCATTTTCACCCAGCATAATCAGACATGAGCTGATATATCTGGACAGGCTGCAACTACCGCAAGATCTTTCGGCTATCATCAGCAGATACCGTCTTCGCTTTAGGGATGATGGAAGCGTGATCCGACTCGTTTCTGACGTACCCCTTGTGTTCTTCATTGCACTCTTTCAGGTCTATTATTCTTCACGTAATATAATAACCCTTTCTCACAATGAAGACTGGATGAAATCCGTGACCCTGGCTTCCAATATGCTGGACAAGCGTCTCGAAATAATCGATGATTGCTCGAACAACGATCAGATACTGAGAAGAGCTATAGAGACCGGATCAAACATAATCGATCCGGTCATGCCAAATGCCAATGCACTCTATTTTAGATCCATAGGTTCGATAATCGAGAGACCGGAAGCATCCATAAGAAATATCATATTCGATTCTGGCGTTCCCGATTCGATCATACCGGTTCTCTCAACCACCATAGGGTCCGGAGGTTGCACAATAGCTGCGGAGGGCACCCCAGATCCGGCAAAGATCCCAATCGCGGCAGGCACGATGTATGTGGACGGATTCATGATCGACGGTAATTACATAACAGATCCGGCTGTTGTCAGTGCAATAAGATACGGCAGGGTATCCATAAGGCATGACTTAGTTTCTGGAATAATAGCGGAACGTGATGCATGATGAGGCCATTCGTCTACTTCACTCTAGGATACAGATATGATACGATCAGACAGTTCATTCTGAAATCAGAGGGGTTTACGCCTTTGAGTTCGGCTTTCCCACAGAGAACCCTGTTTATGACGGCATGAAGCTGAGGAGAACGCACGATCCATCCTTGAACATGTATAGCGAAAATGAAAACGCCGAGGTGTTCAGAATGGCAGATGAACTGGGATCCAGAAAATATTCCCTGATGTATTATGAAGTCCTGAAATCTAGGGGAACACGGATCCTGGACTACCTGAACAGGAACGGATTCGACGGATCGATCATCCCAGATCTGATGATCGATCATAGGGAGGCATTCTACGAAACTGTGGAACTGCTGAGGCAGTATTCTCTGGAATACGTTCCGTTCGTTACCCCGATAACCCCCACAAAGATTATGCAGGATCAGATATCAGCCGGAGGAGACTGGATCTATCAGGGAATGATGCCGGCCACAGGAGTACAGCTCCCCTACAGCATAGATACCATATATGAACATCTCAAGCCCTTCGCGGGCGGAAGACACATAGTTTATGGTTTTGGTATCAGAGATATGGAGACAATGAAGAAGCTGGCAAAATATGATGCATTTGGCATAGCCGTTGGTACAGCCGTTGTTGAGATGATCGATTCTGGGGATACTGTCTCATACAGATCCCTCGTTGATATGATTCTGGAGGCCTGATGCAGATGTATTACAATTTTCTTACTGGAAAGGCCATGAGCAGGACAGAGGCCTTTGATCTCATGAGATACATGGCATCCGTGGAATGCAGTGATGCGTACAGGGCTGCCGTCCTGTCCGTCCTTCGCATACGCGGCATCACCGAGGATGAGATCATGGGGTTCTATGATGCAATGCACAAATACAGCATAAAGAGCGAAGCATCGGACATCGTTGGAACCGGCGGCGATATGGCAAACACAATAAACGTTAGCACCGCTTCTGCAATCGTTGCGGCTTCCTATGGAATCAGAGTGGCAAAATTTGGTAATAGATCGGCCTCTGGCAGCCATGGATCAGCCGACTTCATGATGGAACTCGGATACCGTTTTCCAGAGACCGTAGGCGATGCACAGCATCTGCTCGATACCAGGGGCTTCGTGTTTCTTTACGCACCTAACTTCCTCAGGGAATTCGCCATGTTCTCAGCTGTTCGCAAGGCGCTGGGATTTCCCACAGTGCTGAATTTCCTTGGACCGCTGCTGAATCCTCTGGCACCAAGCAAAAGGGTGATAGGAACTGCTGATGGAACGATGATGGATCTCTATGCGAAGACAGCGTTGCGATCCGGCTTCGCTTCCATCATAGTGCACTCCGCGGATGGAATGGATGAGATAAGCCCGCTTTCGAAGGCAAGGATACTCAGGGTAAACGAGACGATAGAAGAGGAGTTTCTGGATTCTCCTGGCATTGTGGGCAAGATCGAGGCGAGCAATATAGCATCCCCTGATCCAAGAAAGATCCAAGAATTAACACTCGCATCCATGGTGGGTGAAAACCAGGATGGATCAAAGTTCATAGCTCTTAACACAGCGCCGCTTTTGGTGCTGAACGGTTTCGCCGATAGTATCACTGAAGCCTACGACCTCGCGTTGGATCACGTGATGAGCGGCAAGCCGCAAAGATTTCTGGAGGAAATTCTGCATGAAAGTTAAGATATGTGGTATTACGAACGTCGAGGATGCGATGATGGCGTACGAGGCAGGTGCTGATATTATTGGATTCGTCTTCGATCAAAAGAGTCCAAGGCATGCCGATTATGAGGTACTCAGACAAGCCTCACGGGCAGGTCTGACCATTTCCGCCGTTTACACTGACATCTCGTCCATATACTCTTCAGAGATGATGGAGGATTACGTCCAGATCCATTTTCCGCACGATGATTCGCTCATAGATTATGTTCATGAACGAGGTGGCAGGGTGATATCCGTCATACGCTATGGACTCGAGGATCTTTCTAAGATATACGCCGATTATAAGAAGGCAGATATAATAATGGTGGAGCGTAAGCCCAAGATCTCAGAGGTGATCGACAGTGATGATTTTGATGGAAAGAAGCTTGGGTTTGCCGGAGGCATAGACCAAAACGATGTTCATATGATCCTGAGGAGAAACCCTCTTCTGATCGATGTGAGTAGCTCTCTCGAATACGCCCCCGGAAGGAAGGACAGACATAAGATCATGGATTTCTTTGAAGCTCTGGGTGAATATTATGAAGATCATCGATGAACTGGAGGAGTATAAGGATCACGAGTCCATAGCCTACTTCGCTTCCTTCCCAGACCGAGTTTCAGGTGACGAATACGCCTTCATCGGTGGCCAAATGATAACGGATCCGCAGAGTATCTTTGATGGCCATCTGCGTCCCGTCGTGGTCACATACGATTTCGTCAATAGCATATTCAGAACACAGGTGAAAAGATCAGGATGGCCAGAGCTCATCTCATTCGATCCAGAGACGATTTTGAAGAGAAAGATAACGAGACGTGGATCGATGAGAAAGAAGAACGTTGAAGACTTTTCTGATCCGGATCTTTCCAGAAAGATATCAGAGGTCAGGAAGCTGATCAGATCGGGGGAGATCCTTCAGGCCGTGATATCCAGGGAATTCGATATCTGCCTCGATCCATGGGAGAAGGTTCGTGAGTTCATCGATAACGATAGATCCAGATACGTGTTCTATTATAGAATTGGAAGATATCAGATTCTTGGGAGTTCGCCCGAGAACCTTGTCACGGTGGTTGGCAACGAGGTTTTCACCGATCCCATAGCTGGAACAGTCCCGGCCACATGGGATTCATCCATATTAACGGGAAGCTATAAGGATGCCAACGAACACCGGATGCTGCTTGATCTGGCCAGAAATGACCTGAGCAAGTTCGCGGATATCGGATCTCTCAACGTATCAAGGGTTATGCAGATAGAGGAATTCACCTCGGTGAAACATCTTGTGAGCCAGGTAAGAGCCAGATTTTCCAACACCTCTCATCTCGATATACTCAAGGCAATGTTCCCTGCGGGAACCGTATCCGGATCTCCCAAAGAACGTGCGATCGAGATAATAGATCGCTATGAAGAGACTCCACGTGGACCTTATGGAGGTGCCATTGGTATCACGATGGAATCCGCCATGGATCTTGCTCTGACCATAAGGAGTGCATATTCAGATGGGGCTGGCTTCAGAGTCAGGGCCGGCGCTGGCATAGTGAAGGATTCGGATCCTGATGCTGAGGTTCGTGAGATATATTCAAAGGCGAGGGCGGTCATTTGATCATACTGATAATAAATAATCATGATTCATTCGTCTACAATCTCTTCTATTACATCCGTTCGATGGGGGTGAAGGTAGATGTGGTTGACAATGATAGCTGGGCCGATACTTCAAAGTACGATAGGATAATTGTATCTCCTGGGCCTGGAACACCGCTCTCAAAGCGGGATGCCGGAAACATAATACATATGATCGAAAACTTCACCGGGCCGGTGCTAGGTGTGTGCTTCGGTCATCAGATACTGGCACACATGCTCGGATCTGGAATAGTAACGCTTGAAAGACCATATCATGGAGAGGTGGATGTTGTCAGGCATGGCGAAAGCCCGCTTTACGATGGCGTTCCGCCCGTATTCCATGCCATAAGATATCATTCTCTGGCAGTTGTACCAAGCGATGGCGTAGTTGTGGATGCTGTTTCGCAGAGCGATGGGACGGTTATGGGTTTCCATTCGCCTGACATGAGGATATTCGGAGTGCAGTTTCATCCTGAGAGCTATTTCACAGAATACGGGTTCAAAATAATACACAACTTCGTGAGATTATGAACGCAAAGGAAATACTTATGCGAAACAGGTTCAGGCGCTGCGATTTCAGCCGCATAAGGGATACTATAAGCCTCAAGAAGATCATAAAGGAACGTAATCTCCATGGAAAACTTGGGCTCATAGCTGAATACAAAAGGCGATCGCCTTCTGGTTTCAGCACGGATGAGGATATCCATTCCTATCTATCCTATGTGAGGTCTCACAGGATCTCGGGGTTAAGCATATTGAGCGAACCGATGTACTTTTCAGGATCCTTCGATGACGTGATCCTTGCTCACAGGCTGAACATTCCTGTACTGGTAAAGGATTTCACGCCTGATGATGAATTTGTCGTTCAAGCATACAATGCAGGCGGAGATGCTGTACTGGCAATACTGGACTTCCTTGATTTTCAAACGGTAGAACGCATAGTTAAACGTGCACTGGATCTAGGCATGGACGTGATAGAGGAATACCACAGGCCGGATGCCATTAAGAGGTTCGTACCAGGGGAAAACGTTATACTGGGCCTGAACAGGCGCGATCTGAATAGTTTGAATATCGAAGAGGTCAGCACTCGCATTGATTATGACGTACAGATACTCGAGAGCGGAATAAACATAACAAATGTCTCGCAAATTCCCAGGACATACAATGGATATCTTATCGGAACGTCAATACTAATGAGGGATGGAACCCTCGAATATCTTGAGCGAAACGGCCTGATCTAATCGACCGCAGGAATATTTGGATATATTTGCTATAAGCATTATTTATATAAAACGATAAAAAGCTTAAATTAAGATGAAGCTCTATCCATAATCATGGACACGAAACTTTACATAGATGGTGAGTGGGTTAACTCATCGTCAGGCAAGACTGTGGACAAGTACAGTCCGGTCACAGGGCAGGTCATAGGCAAATTTGAAGCAGCAACAAGGGATGATGTGGATAGGGCTATCGACGCAGCTGAAGATGCGTTCTGGTCCTGGAATGACCTTGGCTCTGTCGAAAGATCAAAGATACTATACAGAGCAAAGGAAATCATAGAACAGAAGAGAGGAGAACTGGAAAACATAATAATGGAGGAAAACGGAAAACCTGTTAAGGAGGCCAAGGAGGAGGTTGACGGCGTTCTGGATCAAATACAATACTATGCTGAATGGGCAAGGAAACTCAACGGAGAGGTTGTTGAAGGGACGTCGTCTCACAGGAAGATACTGCAGTACAAGGTGCCATACGGCATAGTGGTAGCTCTCACACCATGGAATTTCCCTGCTGGCATGGTTGCCAGAAAACTCGCGCCCGCGCTTTTGACTGGAAATACGATCATACTGAAGCCCAGCAGCGACACACCTGGTAGTGCAGAGTGGATAGTTAGAAAATTCGTAGAGGCTGGTATTCCAAAAGGTGTTCTTAACTTCATAACGGGCAGGGGATCAGATATCGGTGATTACATAGTTGAGCACAAGAAGGTAAATTTGATCACGATGACCGGATCGACATCAACTGGCCAGAGAATAATGCAGAAGGCTTCCGCAAATATGGCTAAGTTGATACTTGAGCTTGGCGGAAAGGCACCGTTCATGGTCTGGAAGGATGCGGATATGGACAACGCACTGAAGACACTCCTCTGGGCCAAGTACTGGAATGCGGGACAGTCCTGCATTGCGGCTGAAAGACTATACGTCCATGAGGATATCTACGATAAGTTCATGAGCAGATTCGTTGAACTCAGCAAGAAGATCGCACTGGGAGATCCAAAGAACGCAGATATGGGGCCACTCATAAACAAGGGAGCTCTACAGGCCACCGCAGAAATAGTGGAGGAGGCCAAGCAGAGTGGTGCCAAGGTTCTGTTCGGAGGTACCCAGCCCAGCCTCAGCGGGCCCTATAAGAATGGCTATTTCTTCCTCCCTACAATAATAGACAATGCTGACCAGAATTCAAAGATATTCCAGGAAGAGATATTCGCACCTGTGATAGGCGCGAGAAAGGTATCCGATGTTGACGAGTTGTATAAGTTAGCCAATGACTCGAAGTACGGATTAGCATCCTATCTGTTCACCAAGGATCCAAATCTGATCTTCGAAGCCGCGGAGAGGATCAGGTTCGGAGAACTGTACGTTAACATGCCTGGACCTGAGGCATCACAGGGATACCATACAGGCTTCCGCATGACGGGGCAGGCAGGCGAAGGGAGCAAGTACGGAATATCGGAATATCTGAAATTGAAGAACATATACGTGGATTATTCCGGAAAGCCCCTTCACATAAATACTGTCAGGGACCACCTCTTCCAATGAAAAATGAGTACATCGGACTCACGGCGAAACGAGCCTGGGGAAGCTCTCAATGAGTGACCCAGGCTTCATCTTTTTATATATAAGGCTTTCCATATCTCATGTTCTTATAGAGATGTTTGATGGATTTTTTTGACGTATTTTTCACAGAAACGTGTTTTTGAGATACTTTTTTTATAAAATATGAAAAAATTATTATACGCATAACTTGATTATTAAATATGGATAGATCTGGTCAACTGGATGAATCCATAAGGAATCAGGCCATAAGCTACCTTATCGATAAATTTTCTTCCTCTGGAACCAAGATAGGATGGCTCATGATAGCCTCAATCTTCGTAGAGTCATGGGATCTTTATTCAATATCGTTCATACTGATCTTCCTCTCGAAGATATTCCATCCATCGGCGTTGCTGCTTGGACTTACCGCCGCCGGCACACAGGGAGGGGCCGTCATCGGAGCACTGCTTGGAGGCTGGCTCGCTGACAGGATCGGAAGAAGGAAGATCTTCCTGTCCACCATGGTTATATTCATGGTGGTGGGCCTTGCTCAGGCTTTCTCTCCTAATATGATCGTTCTCGCCGCTCTGAGGCTGATACTCGGAGTTCCCCTGGGTATGGACGTTGCAAGTGGATACACATACATAATGGAGTACATGCAAAAGGGAAAAAGGGAGGTCATGGGGAACAGATGGCAGTTCATGTTCGCGGTCGGAGAGATATCGGCCATAGCGGCAGTTGCAATACTGCTTTATGCGGGTGTATCTCCACACATCCTGTGGAGGATTGTTCTAGGAGCGTCCGCCATACCAGCCCTTGTGATCTTCGTATTGAGATATAATCTTCCTGAAACTGCCATATGGTTGATCGAAAAGGGAAGATACGTCGAAGCAAAGAAGGTTACAAAGGAGATGTATGGAGATTCGCTGAGCATGCTCCCTGATCGTGATGAGGCCGTAGAAAAGGTTAAACTTTCAAGATTTTTAAGCGAGATCAGGAAAGACAGGATAAAGTGGAGAAGTTCGGTTTATGGCTGGATCGCCTGCTTTGCACAGAGCAGTGAATTTTCAACGTTTGCTTTCTACATCCCAGTGCTCTTCGTACTGCTTGGCGTATCAAGCATAATCGGAACTGATCTGATAACCCTGGGGATATATTTCGTCGCCATGATCTCTGGACTTGTGGGCCCTGCAATACTTCCGAAGATAGGACAGAGAAGGCTCAGCATATATGGCTTCGGCATAGTTCTAATCGCTCTAATAATCGCCGCAATTGCCATATTTACGCATCTTCTGATCATACTGCCATTCGTGGCTGCCTTGATGTTGTGGGGTCATTACTGGGATGCAGAAAACGTGATGACCATTCCATCAATGGTAGCCCCGCCCAAATATAAGGCAACATCTAGCGGCTTTGCGTATGTGTTTGTTAAGTTGCCAGCATTTCTTTCTATATTCCTATTTCCAGCCTTCTTCGACGCGATTGGAAAGGGGCCAGCAACACTCTTCACAGCCATATTTCCACTCATAGGGCTACTGTCTGCAATACTTATACTTCCAGAGGTGTATGGATACAAGGAGGTTCAGGCAACCCCGTCATGAAAGACAAAATATTAATTTTTATTAAAAATTTTTATATCTTGTAAAAATCCAAACCCAGTTCCTTTATCTTTTCCTCTGTCGGGTATCCTCTGGTATCCCAGCCGCGTGCCCTGTAATAGTCTTGCAGAAGCTTTGAGAGTGGAACGACGTTACCCTTCTTTGGGCCCTTTGGAATCGGAACGTTCAGGAAGCGATCTGGCAGCTTATCATCCTCTGGCTTTATTCCGGCCTTGAGATTAAAGAGACGTTCAAGGTTCCACACACGTTCGGCTGCCTTCATTATCTCGTCCTTCGTGTAATTGAAGCCGGTCACTGCATTTACAAGCTCTATGTAATCATCAAGATTCAGCGCAAACGACGGGAACTGACAGAGACCAGAACAGTCCATTACCTCGGTGAAATCCTGGATGTATTTCACCAGATCGGCCTTGCCCTCAAGCTGCAGTGGATCCTGCGTTGGCTCAACCCCAAGTATCTCGTTTGATATGGTGTATGCCCTCATATGTGATCCGCCTATGTTGCTAGTGGCATACTCCAGAGCCATGCCCCATACGCCTCTCGGATCGTATGCCGCGATCTCCTGCCCCTTGACGCTCATGGATACGCTTTCATCACCGTACATCTTGGCAAGGCGATAGGAACCTTCAGCCAGCTTGTCCCCAAAGTCCTTTCTGTATCCTATCTTCGCTGTCATCTCGAGCACAGCCGATGTATTTCCGAACTTCGGCTTTGTCGGTCCCACGTCTTTGTCAGGTATCTTGCCCTTCTCATACAGCTCCATTGCAGCTGATATGGTAAGTCCTGCGCTTATGGTATCGTATCCGAGTCGATCCGCATTATCATTGGCCGCTATTATGGTGTAAAGATCATGAACGCCTGTATTCGGTCCAAGTGCCCATGTACTTTCATATTCTGGCCCCTCACTCTCCCTCTCATTGTACTTGACTACACGACCACAGCCTATTGGACATGCAAAGCATGGCTGATTGTGGATCAAATAGGTCTCAGCCAGCGTCTCACCGCTCACATCATCCGCAAGCGGATCGTCGCCAGAATCCGTTGCATTTCTGTTCGAATATATACCTGATCTGTTTATTATGTTGGTGAGAACCTCGGTACCGAACTGAGTCAGACCCTGAGAGGTGACAGGGTTCTCCTTTATCTTCTTTAGCATCTTTGGGAGTGTTGCCTTGTACATTTCGGGATTGCCGATCGTCGGCATCTTCCCGCCGCCAGCCACGATCGCCTTGAGCTTCTTTGATCCCATGACCGCCCCAACACCATTTCTGCCTGCCGCCCTATGCTTGTCGTTCATTATCGATGCAAATTTAACCAGATTTTCACCGGCAGGGCCTATACAAGCCACGCTGACGTTTCCACCTATCCTACTGACGAGTATGTCTGTGGTTTCAAAGACATCCTTACCCCAGAGATCCGATGCATCTCTGAGTTCTGCTTTGCCCTTGTCCACAAATAGATACACTGGCTTGCTGGATTTTCCCTTGAATATTATCATATCAAAGCCTGCATGCTTCAATTTTGCCCCAAAGTAGCCGCCTGAATTGCTTCTGGTTATGGTTCCAGTTAAAGGACTTTTCGTCACAGCCATATAACGTGCAGCCGTGGGTGCACTCGTTCCAGTAAGAGGCCCTGGCGCTATTATCAGCTCGTTATTTGGGTCGTAGGGATCTATCTTTGGATCAACCTCATCAACATAATATCTCGTGGCGAGTCCCTGCCCACCTATATAATCCCTGGCCCACTCCATGTTTGTATCCTCGATCTTCAGCGTGCCACTGCCAAGATCGACCCTCAGAATCTTCCCCGTAAAACCTCCCACCATAACTATCGTATAATCAGTCTTTAAAAATATATAAATATTTTTAAATATATTTGAATTGCTCCTTTCTGATAATGCTTCAAAATTGAATGATCGATAATTTTTTATCGCGACATTCGTAATGTCCCTTTATGAGGAACGTTATAGAAATAGTCAGGGATGCAGATAGATACAGATCCTCCGTCATAAATCTGCAGGCTTCTGAGAACGCCGTTAGTCCCAATGTGATAAGAGCCATCGGTTCTGATTTCGCGTCCAGATATTCTCATATTGAGAATGGCGTCAATGATTATGGTGGAACCAGGTTCGCAGAAGAGCTCGAAGATACAGTTTCAAGAAAAACCTCTGAACTGTTTGGCCTCAAACACGCAGAGGTAAGGCCCCTCAGTGGGCATATAGCTGCAATGACCGTTCTTGCAGCTCTGGTGCGGAGAGGGGAGAGCGTAATGAAGATACCTGAATCCGTCGGCGGATACACCGGATATTCAGGAAACTATCTACCGAAGATGATGAACTTCAAGTCCTATGATATACCCGTGACCGCTGATGGTTTTGTTGATTACGATGGCCTCGCTAAGCAGGCCGAATACATAAGGCCCAAGATGATACTGCTCGGACAGTCCATCTTCGTTAAATCATATGATATGGCCAGAATCAGGGAGGTATGTGATCAGAATTCGTGCATCATAGGATACGATGCTTCCCATGTGATGGGCCTGATAGCTGGAGGCGAATTCCAGAAGGATTTGAAGAAGGCCGATATAATTTTCGGTTCTACGCATAAGACTTTCTTCGGACCTCAGGGAGGTCTGATTCTCACCGATGACGACGACCTGTACAGGCGCGTTGAGGAAAACATAACCTGGAAGACCATGGACAACTATAATATCGCCAGGATGGCAGGAGTGGGCGTTGCAATAGAGGAGATGATGAAGTATGGCAGGGAGTATGCACCGCGCGTGATCAGAAATGCCAGAAATCTTGCCAAAGCCTTGGATGAACACATACATATCAAGTACGGTCCATGGTACACCGAATCCCATCAGATACTCATGGAACCTGGCTGGCTTTCATCCCATGGCTATGATTTTGTAAGATTCAGCCGAGTGATGGAAGATAACGGTATAATAGTCGACAGAATAGGAAGAATAGGGACTGCCGAGATAACAAGGATGGGGGTTGATGATGTTGATGAACTGGCGGCCATGATGATAGATGCCTTCAAGGGAGTCGATGTGAAAGATAGGGTTAATAAATTCGTACGCAATATGAAAATGAGGTACTATGAAAGTTAGCGAACTGATGACCACGGACCCCATAACTGTGAGCATTGAAGACACGTTCTCTAAGGTGATGTCCAAGATGAACGAAACCGGCATACACCAGCTCCCCGTAATGGATGGGGATCGCTATGCCGGCATGATAACCTATTCGGATCTGCTGAAGAAGAGAAGCATACAGGTTAAATCAAAGATATCGAACTATGCAATAAGCACACCGACGCTCGACGCAGATGATGACGTCCTTGAAGCCGTGCGCCTGATAAAAGACACTGGATTATCCGCTATTCCCGTGTTCCAGAAGGGCAAGCTCGTGGGGATAATTTCAAGGACAGACATAATAAAGAATCTTCCGCAGATCGTGGATGTCAAGGATGTGCGAATATTCCAGATCATGAGCTCTGATCCAGTCTATGTCTACGAGGATGACGGAATAGAGGAGGCATTCGACAGCATGAGAATGCTCAACGAGGTCGAAATACCTGTGGCCAGCAGGGACGACAAACTGTCAGGCATAATCAGACTGAACAGCATCCTGAACATACTGTACAGGCATAAGGAGAAGATCAAGTATGGAGGATACGGTGAGAAGGAGCCCATAAACATTGCCTGCAAATCGCTGATGGATCCGCCTGTGAGCGTGGACAGGTATGCCGGCATTGAGGAGACCGTCAAGCTAATGATGCAGTACAGCCTGCACATAATGCCAGTGACAGACTCCGGAAAAATTGTGGGTATAGTGGATTTCAGCGATCTCATAAACATGATAAAGACAGAGAGCAAGGAGGGTATACTCATAGAGATAAGTGGCCTGGACATATACGATGAGGATCTGTACGATATAGCCTTTGAGCTCTCACAGCGCTTCCTTGAGAAATTCTCCAGGATGACAGATGTGTCCCAGGGAAAGCTTCTGATCCACGTTATGAAATACAAGACCCAGGGGTCCACCAAATACAGTATAAGAACTAGGATATCTGCTCCGCCACTGTTCCTCGTCCAGAATGGATCTGGTTGGAATTTCGCGGAGGTTCTCGGCGAGATATTCGACAGATATGAAGAGAGACTTAAGAAGATAAAGGAGAAGCAGTGAAAATGCTGTCTTCTCCAGTTGATTCTGTTCTTCATATTTCAAATATTCGCGTTCAAGTGTATGATGTTTTTAAGGGGGTATGATATGGGAGGAGAATTTATTGACCGCATAATGGAATACGCTGGACAGAGATCTAAATATGCAGATGTTAGGTACATGGAGACCGAAGGCAGAGGTGCAGTGATCAGGAACGGAGAATTTGACGAATCGGTCTATGCCAATGACAGTGGATATGCCATTCGGGTTCTCAATGATTCCATAGCGATGGCGTATACGGATTCCGAGGACTGGGAGAGGATAAAGAGCATAATCGACGACGCCGTATCCAGATCCAAAAAGCCCGGCAAAAATAAGATATACCATGGGAAGGCAGAAAAAGCCAGCTGGTCAGAGATAGGTAATGATCGGGTACAGGATCACAGCCTGGAGGATATGATCAATATCTTGAAGGAAGCAGATTCAGTGGCCGCTGATGGATCCAGCGTCAGGATCAGTGCACTTTCAGACAGATACGTGCATCAGATATACGAGAATACAGATGGATCGCGCGTTGAGGGAACGTACTCAAGAATCTTCTTCAACTATCTGATCGGCGTTTCCGAGAACGACAGATACGAACAGTCTTCGGAGGAATTCGGATGGACAGGAGGCTATGAGATCTTCGATTTTCCATACATTTCTGAGTCCATGAGAAACGATGTATCCAACCTCAGAGAGATCATACTGGCACCTTCCGTTGAACCCGGAAATTTCGATGTTATAGTTGGCCCTGAGATATCAGGAATAGTTGCGCATGAGAGCGCAGGACATCCGACCGAATACGATCGTATATCCGGGAGGGAGGCTGCGCTAGCCGGAGAATCGTTTCTCACAGGTAAGAGGTTTCCGTACAGGATAGGATCGGACAAGGTGAGCGTTATAGACGATCCGACGATAAAGGGTTCTTATGGATATTATCAGTACGATGATGAGGGCGTGCATGCGAGGAAGAGATATCTCTACAGAAACGGATTCACGTCCGAATTCCTGCTGAACAGGGAGAGCGCATCATGGATAGGAACAGAAAGCAACGGATCCGGTCGATCCTCAGCATGGGATATGGAACCTCTGGCGCGCATGAGCACAACGTACATCGAGCCAGGCGATTACTCCTTTGAAGAACTGTTCGAGGATGTGCACAGGGGGATATACATTAAATCGTTCACCGAATGGAACATCGACGATATTAGGTTCAATGAACGTTACGTGGGCAAGGAAGCATATTACATAGAGAACGGAGATATACGCGGCAGAGTCAGGCGTCCTGTAATCGAGACAAACACCATAAAATTCTATTCCGCAGTTGATGCGGTGGGCAAGGATCTGCGTTTCAGCGCCGGCATATGCGGAAAGGGCGATCCGGAGCAGGGGGTTGAGGTTTGGATGGGCGGCCCGCACATGAGACTTAGAAACATGAGGATAAAGTGATGACCATGTTCGATCTGGATAAGGTATCAGGTTGTCTTGAGAAAAGGTTCGATGAGTTTTCCGTGATCATGTTCACAAACCACGACGAACAGATCAGGTTTTCCAATGGCAGCAGGGATCTTCATAATATATGGGAAGAATCCGTATTGAACGTCTTTGTTGCTAGAGGAAAGAGAACGATCATGACCACCATAAAGGAGGGATCCGATCTCGAAAAATCCATTGAGGAACTGTCAAAGAGGCTGGATCAGGCGCCAGAGAATCCATTGTTTTACGGTATAAATGACAGAAGACAGAATTATGCGATCTCAGACTCCTCAGACATGGCTCTTGACGCCGATGATCTTGCAGATCAGGCTATAAATGGCGCAGTGGATGCCGGATCTGAAAGAATGGCCGGATTAGTTTATGCCATGCGATCTAGGGTTGAGATCGCCACAAGATACAACAGAGGAAACTACAATTCCCTTGGTGTAGAAGCCGTTGTCCGATCCTTCAAGAACGATAGATCTGGTCAGGCCTGCGGACACAGTGGCATCGGAGGAAAGCTCGACGCCTACGCCATCGGAAGAAGATCAGCAGAGGGTATCCGAAATGTGGAGAAGCATGAAGGCAGAGAGGGACGCTACGACGTGATACTGGCTCCAATGGCTGCCGGCAACATATTGACCTCAGGATCCTACGCATTCTCCGCACATACCGTGATCTCGGGTCTCAGCTATCTTAAGGATATGATCGGAAAACAGGTCGCTTCGCCGATCGTTTCCATATACGATGATCCAACCGATACGATGGGAATGGCCTATCGTTTCTTCGATGAGGAAGGTACAGCCACAAAACGTGTTCCCATAATCGATCGTGGATCTCTGAAAACATATCTGCACTCAACATCCACAGCCAGGTACATGAACACCGAAACGACCGGAAATGCTGGCATTATCTCCCCCGAAGCATGGCAGATAGAGATGTCTGCAGGTGATCGAACACTTGACGAGATGATATCAGATATGCATGAAGGTCTGATGATAATGAATAGCTGGTATCTTCGTTTCCAGGACTACAGAAATGGAGTATTCTCAACTGTGCCCAGGGATGGGGTTTACTACATCAGAAACGGAGAGATAAAGGAGTACTGGGATGGCATAAGGATCAGCGATTCTATGCCATCCATATTGAAAAATATATCTGCGCTTTCGAGGGAAAGTGAGTATGTAAGGTGGTGGAATGAAATATTTCCGTCAAGATTTCCATATATGATTGTCAGTGGGCTGAACGTAACAAAGTCCTACTGACAATTTTTTGCATTTTGAGGAATAAGTTTTAAGCATAGTCAGCGATCCTTTCTCATGGAAGTAGAGAAGTACGATCTCACGTTGGATTTTGATATCAATAAGAGAACGTTCAATGGAACTGAAACCATAACCGCAGGGCCGGGTGAAATCGTTCTGGATGCCGTAGGCCTGCAGATCAACTGGATGAAGGTAAATGGTAAGGATGCTTCATATTCCTATGATGGCCAGATCGTCAGGGCTCAGGGCGAAGATCAACCACAGAAGATAGAAATATCGTTCTCCGGAAAGGTATCAGATTCGTTGTCTGGCATATATTATGCTGGAAAGGAGAACGGTATGATAACGACACACTTCGAGGCCACCGATGCCAGGCGTATGTTTCCCTGCGTCGATCACCCCGCCTACAAGGCAGTGTTTTCCATAACAGCGGTCATAGATAAGGAGTACGATGCCATATCCAACATGCCTCCAAAGCGTGTGGAGGTATCAGACAGGAAGGTGATCGAGTTCCAGGATACACCAAGGATGTCAACGTATCTACTATACATAGGTGTTGGGAAGTTCAGGTACGAGTATGAGAAGTACAGGGACATCGATCTGATACTCGCATCGCTCAAGGAGATAAGATCGAAATATCCGCTTGAGATAGCGAAGAGATCCATAGAATTCTACGAGAAATACTTCGGCATACCCTACGCACTGCCGAAGATGCACCTGATCTCAGTGCCGGAGTTCGGTGCAGGTGCAATGGAGAACTGGGGCGCGATAACGTTCAGGGAGATATACATGGATCTCGCCGAGGATTCTGCCATAACGGTGAAGAGAAATTCAGCAAACGTGATAGCTCATGAGATCGCGCACCAGTGGTTCGGCGATCTGGTCACGATGAAGTGGTGGAACGATCTGTGGCTCAATGAGAGCTTCGCTACGTTCATGTCCTACAAGACCATGGACAGCATCTTTCCCGAATGGTCATTCTGGGGCGACTTCTTTGTTAGCAGAACGTCAGGAGCACTTCGGTCAGATTCACTGAAGAACACCCATCCAATCGAGGTTGACGTCAAGGATCCAGATGAGATATCGCAGATATTCGATGAGATAAGCTATGGAAAGGGTGCATCCATACTCCGCATGATAGAGGATTATACTGGAAGCGAGGAGTTCAGGAAGGGCATAGCGAAGTATCTAAACGATCATAAGTACGGAAACGCTGAGGGTTCAGATCTCTGGACTGCAATAGAGGAAGTGTCCGGTAAACCTGTGAAGAGGGTCATGGAGTACTGGATAAAGAATCCGGGATACCCGGTCATAGAGGCAAGGTCAGAAGGCAAGAAGATCGTGCTGATCCAGAGACGCTTCCTTCTTGACGGAGATGAGGAAAGTGCATGGCCGATACCTGTAAACATCAAAAGAGGCCACGGCGTTGAAAAGATTCTTGTCGAAGGCAGGACAGAGATCGAAAAGGAAGACTTCATAAAGATCAACGCCGATAGCACCGGATTCTACAGAGTTCTGTACGACGACAGAACTTTCAGTACCGTTATCGATCACTACGCTGACCTTTCTCCGCTGGATCGCGTGGGCATGGTTGACGATCTCTTTGCCTTCCTTCTATCAGGAACGATAGATCCGGATACATACAGGGAAAGAATACGGAACTTTTTCAATGACGATGATCATAACGTAATAACATCGATAGTGAGCCAGATGGAGTACCTGCACATGCTGACGCACGCCTTCGACGATGAAGCCAGATCATTCTGCAGATCCAGGCTTGAGTATCTGATCGGGAAGGAAGACGAGAACCTCAGAATAGCCCTTGGACGTGTATCTAGGTTGTATGTGATAGTGGATGAGTCCTATGCTGAGGAGATGTCGAAGCAGTTCAAGGATCTGGATTCTGCTGACCCTGAGATGAGGAATTCTATAGCAACTGCCTATGCCCTTGTCACGGGGGATCTGAAGGGACTTCTGGAGAAATTCAGATCCATAGACAGGGACGAGGATCGCGTGCGTATAATATCTGCCTTCGGCAAACTGAAATCATCAACCGATCTCTCAACCATCTATGGAATGATAGAGAAGACGGAGATAAAGAAACAGGATATGATAACATTCTTCAGCTCTGCGATGGAGACTCTGCCTGGCCGTGAATTCCTCTTTGCGAACCTGGACAGGATAATAAGGCTTGTCATAAGGTACTTCACTGGAAACCGCACGGCATCAAGAACCGTAGAGATGATGCTGCCTGTGATAGGCCTGGATCATCCAGAGGCCGAGGATATAATGAGGAACATAGGATCAAGGAACATAAGCATGGGCCTGGCAAAGGGCACAGAGCTGTTGAATATTAACAGGAAGCTCCTCGAGAGACTCAAGCAATCAGGTTCAAAATAATATAATTTCATCTTCATTTATTTCTTAAATAAGAACACTTAAAATGGAATCAGTGGATCATTCCAGCTTTTCTCGCAGTATTGATGTCACATATCCCTTTATCTGTGAAAACATTAGCTTTGGTGGCATCGGGCGCTCATCTGCATAAACAACAGCATCGAGCACTGCAGGGCCACTGATCCTGAGAAATTCATCCACAGCCTCTTCTATCCTTTCTGGATCCTCAACCCTTATCCCCGTTATACCCATAGCCTCGGCGATCTTGGAAAAGTCTGGATTCATAAGATCCACGCCCCATTCTGGGTATCCCATAACCTCCTCCTCAAACTTTATCATTCCAAGCTTTGAATTGTTGTATACAACCACTTTTACCGGCCTAGAATATTTCTTCGCAGTTATGAGCTCCATCATTGTCATTGCAAAGCTCCCATCGCCGGTGATCGCTATGACCTGCCTGTCGGTTGCGAACGAAGCACCCACTGCACCCGGTATGCCAACGCCCATTGTACCAAGCCAGGGAGACAGCAGAAAGGTTCGCCCCTGACCGCCATTAATATGTCTTATGGACCAGACCGTCACGTTCCCTGTGTCAACAATGAAAACAGCATCCTTCTCCGCCTTCTTCGATATCACGCTCGTGAGAAATTCAGGTTTTATGGGCTTTGACCTGTCAGATTCAAGCTTTTCCATGTTTGCAATCCAGTCCTGTTTCTCTGCCGTCATATCTGTGTAGAATTTTTCCTTCTTTTCTGAAGGCTTAACCTGACTGAGAAAATCAGAAACCGTACAGTGATAGGCCAGATCAACATGGACTCTCTTACCTATGTTTGACGGATCTATATCCACCTGAATCACCTTCGCTTTTTCATTTATGAAGGAAACATATGGAAATATTGTTCCGAGAAGGATGACGAGATCCGCCTTCTTCATGGCCTCCACTGAGGGCTTTGTGCCCAGCAGACCAAGTGGCCCCATTACCTTTGGATCCTCGTCGCTGACGAGCCCCTTGGCATTCACGCTGTATATCACCGGAGCGCCTATCTTTTCGGCAAATTCATTCAGGCGACCGGTCTCCCCGATGACACCCCTGCCCATGAATATCAGCGGCCTCTTGCTGCCGTTTATCATATCTTCTGCTGGTTTTGGATCTATGACAAAGCGCGGATTATCCCTGAAATTATTGTCTATGGATCCGATCTCGGCATTCATTCTCAATACATCTACCGGTAGCGTTATGTGTGATACACCACGCTTGCTGACGCTCTCGCGGAAAGCTCTATTAATGATGTAGAACGCAGATTCAGGATTGACAATCTGTGCATTGAAAACAGAAACATCCTCAAAAAGCCTGTTAAGATCAACTTCCTGAAAATAATCATGATAGATGAGATCAGATTCAACCTGTCCTGTCAGGGCTATGACAGGCACCCTGCTCATCTTGGCTTCATATAGGCCATTTAGAAGATGTATTGAACCTGGGCCAGATGTACCCATGCATACTGTCAGCTGGCCGGTCAGTTTTGCCTCAAATGCCGCCTCAAGTGCTGCGCCCTCCTCATGTCTTGTCTGCACGAATTCTATCTTGTCCTGCATTCTCAGAGCATCCACCAGCGGGTTAATGGAGTCGCCAGGTATTCCATATATCCTTTTTACGCCAAGTTCAGCCAGTGTCTTTATTATCACTTCCGCAACCGTGTTCGCCATGTGGAATGATCATACCTCATCATATATAACGTTGATGAAAAATATTTCACTTCAACAACAAGATATAAAAAACTTAGAATTAATGAAGAAAAATAACCGGTTAATATTAACTTAGGAACGAATTTTCGGGTTTCATTGGAAAAACACCAACATAAATCCGATACAATATCTGAATGGGCGTAGTGTTACTCCACGTTATATATAACATATTTTAAATGATATCAAAAAAATCAGTAAAGCCGTGATTGGAGATCGCTGCCCTCTGTAAATATATCCGGAGCAAGATCGAATATATCGTATATCGGCTTTTTCTTCTTTCCTATGGGATATGCCGTCTTGTAATTCATGCACAGTGTGCACGGAGTGGCATAGGATGAGAAATGACACATTCCGTCTTCGTAGTAGAGGCACATCTCAATACTGCTTTTCTCTCTCGCCATGCATCTCCATCTCCGTGTACAGAGGAACCGATATCGCTGCAAGATCCGATCCATTTTCCAGGCCAGGAACTATCTTAAATGGCCTGTACATGCTCTTAAACTCCTCCTTCACCGCATCATTCAGCGGATCAAATAGATCCTTGCCAGCTTTCGAAATGCCTCCGCCTATTATCACCAGTTCTGGATCCAGTGTATTTATTATGTTAACGAGACCGACTGCAAGATAATATATGGTCTCCTCAAGCATAAGCTGGGAGAACATGTCACCTTGCCTCTTGCCTTCAAACACCTTCTCCGCAGTTATCTCGTTGGGCTTCAACTTGGAAAAGAAATCCGAGTCCCTAACTGCACGCAGGTTTTCAATGACTCTTCTAGCTATGGCCTTACCGCCGGCAAGCGCCTCAAGGCATCCACGCCTTCCGCATCCGCAGGTTGGGCCATTGACCATGATCACGTTGTGCCCTATCTCACCAGCCATCCCATGGGCACCGCGGTAAAGTTTTCCATTGATGAATATGCCTCCGCCGATTCCAGTACTCAACGTCATATAGACGAAGTTGTCCACATTCTTACCTGAACCAAAAAGACGCTCAGCTATTGCCGCCGCCTGTGCATCATTTTCCAGAAAAGTATCGGTCTTGTAATAGTCCTGAATTGGTTCAACTATGTTGAAATTGCTCAAACCAAATATGTTCGGTGAGGCTATGACCACGCCTCTGCTCCGATCTACAGGCCCGGCGAATATGATGCCTATCAGATCTGGTTTATCAACATGGGCTTTTTTTAGTGCGGCATCGCCCATTGTTATCATCTCTTCGATCAGTCTCTTTTTTCCCAGATGCTTTACAGTGGGCATTCTGACGTTTGAAAGTATTTTGCCTGAATCGTTACCTACAACAGTTGATATCTTTGTACCACCAACATCATATCCAAGAATATTCAACGACACGTTACTTACATTTTAATTTCATTTATAAGGGTATTGACATTGTTTCCTCTGCCCATATATACCTCATATATCTCCAATGTTGTATCGATCGACGCGCCCTGACTGTATCAGAAGATCAAGAAGAACAAACGAAGTCAGACATTCTATCACCGGAACGGCCCTTATGGCAACGCATGGATCATGCCTGCCCTTAACCGTTATCATGGATGGTTCGCCTTTCTCCAAGTTGACGGTTTTCTGCGGTTTATGTATTGATGGTGTTGGCTTGATGGCAACCGAGAATCTTATGGGCATTCCATTTGTTATGCCACCTAGTATACCTCCGTTATGATTGGTTGTCGTCATAATCTTTCCGTCAACGATTTCAAAGGGATCGTTTGCTTCCGATCCAAGCATTGTGGCCATTCTGAAGCCATCTCCGAACTCTATACCTTTCACAGCTGGTATCGAGAAGATGGCATGCGATATGGCACTCTCAACGGAATCAAAGAACGGTTCTCCCACGCCTCCCGGAAAGTTCTCTATGACCGTATCTATTCTACCGCCCACGCTGTCTCCCTCTTTCATGACCCTCATTATGAGATCATGGGCCTTCGCATCGCATTCAGCATCTGGCATTCTTGTCTCAAAGTCATAGACGTCACCGGTGATCCTATCGCATTCGACGTTTCCTATAGATCTCATATAGCTCTTCACCTTTATGCCAGTGTTTTCAAGATAGGCCTTGGCTATGGAGCCAGCCGCAACGATCGGTGCGGTCATTCTACCGGACAGGAAACCACCGCCCTCGTAATTTCTGAATTTACCGTATTTCAGAAACAACGTGTAGTCGCTGTGGCCTGGCCTGGGATTGTCCTTCAGCTCTTGATAATAAGAGGATATTACGTTGGTGTTCCTTATGAGGATCGTTATCGGACTTCCATCGGTATATCCTTCATGGAGGCCGGACACTATCTCAACTCTATCCTCCTCCTTCCTCTGTGACGTCAGGATGCCTGATCCTGGTCTGCGATAATCCATATACCGCTGTATGTAATCAAACGGTACCTTGAACCCGACCGGAAATCCATCTATCATCGCCCCTACAAGATCACCGTGAGATGAACCAAATATGGAAAGTCTGAGGATATTACCTATACTGAACATGCTTTCATCCTCAGGAAGACCTGATCGATAGGATCAGCATTCAACCTGATATGGCAAATGATAGCATATCTATATATATTCATTTTCTAAAGTGGTTCTTCACGGATTCGCTCAGTATAAGGGATCCTATTGTCAGAACGCGTTCCTCTTTTACAAGGACGGCTGACATGGAAGCATTCTTGATCTCGACGCTGAAACAATCAAACTCCCCAAGGCCAAGAAAATCGCAGAGAAGGCTCTTTATCGGATATGCATGGCTAACGATTATATAGCTGCCATCGTAATCGCTAACAAGCGATCGCATCCTCCTAACGTGAGATTCCCAGGGTTCCATCTCCAGTTCTTCCCTTGTACCGTACGGGATCTCCGTTATTCTGCTGTTATTATAGGGCCCAAATTCAGATTCTCTAGCGCGTTCATCCTTCACTATGGATAATCCTGTAGCAGATGCTATTATCTGAGCGCTCTGATAAGCACGGAGTATAGGGCTTGATATTATACCATCAAAATCAAGTTCCGCCAGTTGAGCTGCAGTTCTCTGAACCTGAAATACGCCATTCTCCGTTAGCGGATAGCGATCCTCATCGGTGGATATTATACCGTAAACATTTGTCTCGCTTTCTCCGTGCCTGACAAGAATGGCTTTTTCCATTGGAGCATGATATCTTTTTCAATTATTATCTTTTTGAGCTGATCGCGGTGATCGTGATCTGAAAATAGAGATGGTGTCAGAAAAACGAAGGAAGCATAATTGCGGGATCTAAAAAATAGGTTTATGGCAGATCTAGGTTCATAATATGGGTTTATACGGAATTATCAATTAATTCATATATTTCCTTTTTCAGGATAGAGTTTTTAATATGCTTAAAAGTACCACATCAAAGCGGAAATTTGGTTATTCCACCATCTACAGGTATATTTGCACCGTTGATATACGAGGATCTGTCTGAGAGGAGGAATTCAACGACCTCACCTATCTCCTCCGGCTCAGCCACCCTGCGAAGTGGAACGTCTCCGCTCAGTCTCCGCATACCCTCTGCCCGATCTATGCTATTTTTGATAACGTCGCGCAATCTATCGGTATTTACATAGCCTTGAGATATCGTATTTATTCTCACACCGAATTTTGATACCTCGAGTGAAATATTCTTTGCGAGTGATACCACTGCAGATCGGATCGATGATGATAGTGAAAAACCTTCCATGGGTTCTCTTACAGTCATCGAAGTCACGTACACGATGGATCCACCCTTCAGCCTTATCATATCCTTCAGCGCTTCCCTTGTAAGTCTTATCGTAGACATCAGAATCATATCTAAAGCGTATTTCCAGTCATCTTCGCTTAGATCCAGAAACGAGGCGACTCTTGGATCACCATAATTGACTACAAGATTTTCTATGCTTCCATAGATCTCGCGATGTTTTTCTAACACCTTCCCTATATCTTCGGATCTTGAAAGATCCGCACCAATTGTCACCGGCTCATTCCCATACTTGCTTTTCAATACATTCTTAACGGCCTGAAGCTTATTTTCGTCTCTTGAAAAAAGCGTCATTTTGTATCCACATCTTGCAAGTACCTCAGCGATGCCTTTTCCAATTCCGCTGGACGCTGCAGAGACTATCACATTTGGCATAATCTGTTTAACATGCCATCATATTATTAAATTTGCTCGTTTCATTCGTATGTAAATTTTATGACAAAAAACCATATGGAAATTTTTCAAATTATTTGATCTTAAATAGATAATCCACCACATGAGACATTATATCATGAATCATATGTGAATTCCCATATCAACATTGAGGAAGATGGTGTAAATGGAAGATCCTTCGAGATATCCTTCCGTACATAGAACATGATCCGACCGTTCAGCTTTCTATTTTCATCTATGAAAGATGCGACGTCGTCGCTATCGTTAATAACGAAATCTATACCTCCTTCATATGAATCAAAATATATTAAATTAGCCGAATCCACTATGAAATTGTTTCTGTAGGATTCGTATATGTGATACATGTGCTCAGAACATATGTATTTCCAATCAACTAGAACGCATCTGTATCTGCCAGAATACTCAGCTATAGATGGAACGATGTTTATGTTGGTTCCCTCTCTATTTTCGAAGGTGTAAACTTCGTACTCATCGATAGGATGGAAGCCTAGTTTTTTGACTAGATTGAGGGAGGGGGTATTCCATGAATATACTGCCGATCTTAGTCTTTTAGCCTTATCCCTAAGAAAATCCATCGTTTCTTGCATTATTCTCAGCCCGTATTTAGCCCCTCTGTGTTCAGGATCCACCCTCAATCCGCCAAGCATGATCGATCCATCAGACAGTTTATCAAAATGGATCGTGGCAACAGGTGAACCATCAACCCTGAGAACATATACCGAACCTTCCTCAACCCATTTCTCTATAATTTTATCGACATAGTCCTCCATTGTACCTGTGTTTCCGATGGTTCTGTAAAGATCGTTATAATATCCGACTCTCCACGTATTGGATGTGAATCGCTTTATCTCATCAACATCTGAATGTGTACCTCGATCAAATACGACATGTTTGGACATGTGCAACCCCCATCATTTGGCAATAGAGAAGCATTACTCAGATGAAATGCCTAAAATCATCATTTCATTCGTTATCAATATTCTATCATTTATGTTTTTCTTTCTTTAATATCAGCATCAATCATTAGACCACATTCATTATGGCTTTTTATGGGATCAAGATCTATCTTATTTCTGTATTAAAAGCACTTCTATACCGTCCTATCTAAGGAAAACTGTTATATTCCATCGTGTATAAGTGAAATATAGGGTGTTCCACTTCAAAATCTTTCAGGTAGTCGTTCAGTATGTAATTTGAACTTCTAAGAATAGTTTCTCCTACAAATATCCTGGGCGCCATATAACTAATCATATGAATGAACCGGATGCGATAAGTCTTCTATCAAATGTGTTTGATCTCATTGTAATGATTGAATATGTTATGTATCAGAAAAGATGAACATGGCACCACAACCTACGAGTTACTCATATACTATATCACGATTATCCCATGGGCCTGTGAGGTAGCCAGGATATCCCATCGGCCCTCGGAGCCGACAACCCGGGTTCAAATCCCGGCAGGCCCGCCTTCAATGCACTCTTGGATACACCTAAGCTGAGTCTTCGAACTTCCTTTCAGTGAAAAATTCTATCCACACGCGTATATTACGGAAGAGCCCAATATCGTGATGTACACGGGCTTGGTTTCGATCTATACAAGCCCTATTCCTATAAATCTTGCAAAGTATCTGCTGAATATTTCCATGGGAAATAGCTCATATATACCTTTCCAAAAAGTCCAATTTTTCAAACATTGCACAAACGATCATTTTTCAATAATTTATCTTCAAGCATTTCCTCAACATATGCGGATTATGTCTATCATTAGAAGTAAATAATTTTTCACCAGTCGATTCAACTATTCTATCGATGTTTTGTAAGGGAATACAGATTCTCCTCATTCTCTGCAGGATACTATCTCATGAATAAAATAGCAGACTTATGAATTATTCTTCTCACTGGTAAATATCACCGATATTTCTCAACGTTATTCAAAATTAAAATTCACAGTTGGCTGCTATTATTTCAATTTATATTTTATATGATCAGCATATTACATAACGGAAAGGAAAAGTATAGAAAATGCATCTGATCGTCGTATGTACAAGGATCTAAACGGAAAGACTGTATTGATCACTGGAGGTACGAGAGGCATTGGAAAAGCTATAGTAGATAGATTCAGGCTAGAGAAATGCAACGTCATTTCATTTTCAATAGATGATCCAGAGGAAGAAGACAATGGTGTAATGTATCTAAAGGGTGACGTCTCAAATCATAATGATGTTAGGCTTTCCGTGAACAAAGTTACAGAGAAATTCGGAAAGATAGACGTCCTAGTTAACAACGCTGGGATTGAGGAATACGCCCCTTTGGATATGACTGACGAAAAGATGTGGAACCGTATAATGAGCGTCAATGTGAATGGCGTATACAACGTTTCAAGAGAGGTTATAAAAGTTATGAAGGTCAATGGCAGAGGAAGTATAGTCAATATTTCTTCCGTACAGGCCAACATCGTAACGAAGAATGCTGCTGCCTATGTAACATCTAAACATGCAATAATCGGCATAACGAAGAGTATAGCACTTGATTATGCCCCAATAATAAGATGCAATGCAGTTCTTCCAGCAACAATAGATACGCCGCTTGTTGATAAGGCAGCTAAACTGGAGGTGGGTGATGATCCGGTCAAAATAAAAAAGAAAAAGGAGGAGTGGGGCAGATCACATCCAATGCTTAGAATCGGAAAGCCTGAAGAAGTGGCCAATGCAGTGGCATTCCTTGCATCAGATGAGGCATCATTCATAACAGGCGTGTCTTTGCTTGTAGATGGTGGTTTAAGCATAAAAGCACCTATAAGTACTCCAGACGTTTAAATATCACCTCGATCCCGATTTCACCTTAATTTTTTAACAACAAATAAAATAGTATAATGGCGTAAAAAAAGTATTATAAATTATCTATAGGATGAAACTTCAGACTAAATAGAGGTAGAAAATATAATCATGATTCAACTGAGAGAATTCACAGCATCGCGTAGTCCATTTATGTATCCTATAGCGTAGAGACGGCCGAGATACGAATAACCTGGCACGGTTGCATCATCTGAAGATAGAGTGGGCACGTGATCAACGCGCATAATCCCATCAAAATCCACATCGTTATATGCCCTCATGCATTCATAAGCATCTGTTTTGCCGTGCCCTATGAGTGTCTCTGTAAAATTGTTCTTGTCCCCAACTACATCTCTGAAGTGCACAAAGGCTATCCTCCTGTTGAAATGCCTTATGACGGCTGGCAGATTATCCGTCATCAGCGTGAAATTACCCTGACATAGCGCTATGCCATTGTACCCGCTTCTATTTAGTTCTAAGAGCTTATCATATGCCTCTATCGTGTTCATTATTCTAGGGATGCCCATCAGATCAGGTATTGGAGGATCATCAGGGTGCATGGCCAGTTTAACATCATTTTCCTCAGCAATAGGAATTATGAAATCAAGAAATTCCTTAAGATTCTTCCACAGATCCGATCTTTCTATTCGGATACGATATTTTTCAGCATTTTCAACGTCGCTGTATCTGAAACCTGAAACTTTGCCAAATTCGCTGTTGATGTGCGTCGACGTTCGCACCCATCCGATCCCCGCCATCCAATTGTAGCACCACAGATTTATACCGAGCTTTCCGAAATTTTCCATCATATGAGCGATATGATCCATATCCTCTTCCTTGCCATTAAGGCCCAGTTTTATCCTTTCCATTGGTGGATTATCTTCTATGGCCACAAGACTAAAGCCACTATCGGAAAGCATGTTCTTATATTTCAAAAGCGAAAGGTATCCCCATGGCTCATCTTCGCTGTGCATCCTCCAGTCGCTGAACCATCTCGGCAGAACGCCGACGGCATGCTTCACACCTATCTGTTTCAACATTTCCCAGTACCTATTCGGTCTATCTTCAGTGAGCATCTCGGCGATATCAAAATCAAGCATGATCAAGAATCTCAGAGGCTTATTAATATGCATAGGGTGCAGCGATAACTTTGAATTGCACATTCCATCAAATTAACACCAGATTTCTTGAGAGAGCTTGCAACTCGATTTAGAAAAACATTAATTTTCATGATCCAATGACCTTAGATTTATCAATGAACCATAATATTTGATGCATCTAAACTTATTTATCTGTTTTTCAATAACATGGTAATGGAAAATGACATATTCTCCGGTCTCTCAAAATTCGGGCTTTCTCCATACGAGATCAGGATATACGAGGTACTGGTGCTAAAGGGACCGATGAGTTCAACCGAGGTAGTGAAACTCACCGGTATACCGCAGCCCAGAGTATACGATCTCTTTAACTCTCTTATCAAAAAGGGTTTCATAGAGGAGAGCATGGGAAAGAAAAAGATATACAAGGCCATACCAGTATCGCAGGTTTTGAAGCGAGAAAAAGACTGGCTTGATTCCTATTCCCTTAACCTTCAGCGTTATGTTGAGAATAAGAAGATGTACCCTGACAGATATTCTACCTTCCTTTCGCTTGTGGAAGGTTATGACGGCATAATACAGAAGATGCAAAGCATGATCAATGAAGCAGAGAATGAGATCATAATTTCTTTATCCAGCCATAAATTCTATGATCTGAAAGAATACCTGCAAAGAGCCTCAAGTCGTGGAGTCACCGTGGCGGTACTTGTCTTTACTGATGAGGACGTTCAGTTTGAAGGGCAGGCCATAGTCAGAACGATACACGGAAAGCCAACTGAAATGGTTATCTCTGACAGAAGATCATGTATCATAAGCGTGGAGGCGGAGAAGGGCAACAGTGAATACGCGCTTTACTTCGAAGAGGATAATTTTATTCACGTTATGTCATATTATTTTAATCAGTCTCTCTGGAGTGTGTCAAGGATAGTCAAAAATTTCTATATCGCACGAGAGATAAAATTTTGCAATATATGGCTTACATGCGATGCAATAGATTTCATGTTCTCAAGAGGAATAAAACTGGATGCTGAAGTGGAAGGCTTCTACCATGACGACAGAAGGACGATCAAAGGTGAAATTATCAAGACCGAGAGGATCCCATTTGTTAGAAATACATTTTACATCAAGAGTGGAGATAAAACTTATTCAGTAGGTGGAAAGACTGCAACCCTGGAGGATATCAAGATGATAAATGTGAAACTTCATCCCTCAATACTACAACAATGAGTATCTGTGATTCAGGAAATTTTAAGTATATCAGGAAAATGAATTTCAATGTTTCCTAAGGGATTCAAATTTGGTTTTTCAGAAGCTGGTTTTCAGTTTGAAATGGGACTGAGTGATCCTGATCCAAATACAGACTGGTATTCATGGGCTCATGACGAGTATAACATCAAAAACCACATAGTTTCTGGTGATCTTCCAGAAAATGGGGCCGCATACTGGGATCTGTATCGCAAGGACCATGATATTGCGCAGCATATTGGTATGAACACCGCAAGGATCGGGATAGAATGGTCCAGAATTTTCCCAATATCGACCGAAGCTGTCAAAGTTGGAGTGCAGGAAGATAATGGCGATATAATCAATGTGGACATAGATGAAAGAACTTTAGAAAAACTCGAAGGCCTTGCAAACTACAGATCCCTAGATCACTACAGACATATGATAATGGATCTCAAGAGGAGAGGTTTCTTCGTAATTGCAAATCTCTATCACTGGTCTACACCGATCTGGATAAATGACCCTTCCCGAAGGGATCGTGAGAAGGATAACGGTGTGGGAAATTGCTTCAACAGAAGATCCGTTATCGAATTTGCAAAATTTGCAGCATATACGGCCAGTAAATTTGATGATCTCGTGGACAGATGGTCCACCATGAATGAACCTAATATTTTATTCAATGGACAATGCAGCACAGATTGGAACCCAGACTCCATGGCCATAAGGAAGAAGTTCTTCACAGAAGCACACGTCAGAGCCTATGACGCCATAAAGAAATTTTCCAGGAAACCTGTAGGCATAGTATATGCAAACGGGGATATGCAGCCAAGGACGGACGAAGATAGAGAAGCGAGGGACTTAGCGGAATATGAGATAAGGTACTCGTTCTTTGACGCAATAATGAAGGGTGATCTATCATGGTACGCCAGATCGGCCGATCGCAAAGGCATAAAATATGGGTCGGATCACAGAAAAGATATGGTTGATCATCTTGATTGGGTAGGTGTAAATTATTACAGCAGAGATGTTATACAGAAGGAAAATGATCGATGGGCAATTGTCCAAGGGTATGGTTATGCCACCGGTGATAGGGATAAATCCCTCGATGGTCGTTCGGTCAGCGATACTGGATGGGAGGTGTACCCTGAAGGTATATATAATCTGGTGATGGCCTATCAGAAACGTATAGGTCTTCCGATGATGATATCTGAGAATGGAATCGCGGATGACTCGGACAGATTAAGGCCAAGGTATGTTGCTTCACATTTAAAGAATCTGGAAAGGGCTATAAAAGACGGCGCCAGAGTTGAGGGCTACCTGCATTGGGCACTCACAGACAATTATGAGTGGGCATCTGGATTCTCCAAAAAATTCGGTCTCGTGAAAGTGGACTTCAGCACCAAGAGGAGATACATCAGGCCGTCTGCATTTGTTTTCAAAGAAATTGCTGAAAACAATGGCGTTCCCGAAGAACTTGACTGGATCGCAAGCGACAGATTCTGAAGAAAATGCCTATCAAAATATTACACAAATTGATTATCGCATTATCCATTACTGCAATTTTGACTCTGAGTCTCATTCCCTTAATTCATGCTGAGAATTTCGAGAGTATCACATACGCAGAAGAAAATACTAGATCTTCAGTCGGAAGCACCGTTGATACCCTCGATCTATTGAACGGATCGCTTTATGATGGTAATTTTCTAGATACTGGAAATGCAATTGTGCCTACGACAGGATCGTTCGATACAGCCGATGGTTACATTTTCGTCGCGAACTACTTTACCAACAATGTCTGCGTTATAGATCCATCTGATGGGGATATCATAGATACGATCCCAGTGGGATCAGGCCCGATGGCTGTTCTCTGCGATGGACACAATAATATGATCTATGTTGCAAATCAGCGTTCCGGAAACCTCTCCGTTATCGATCCACTGTCTTTCTCCGTTATGGAGAGCATAGATGTTGGATCGGGGCCTCAGAGCATTGCGTACGATCCTCAAGATAATAACCTCTATGTTGCTGACTCCTATTCCAACTCTATATCAGTAATATCAGGATCCGATCATGTGTCCAGCACGATCGCCCTTCCAGGATCATCGGATGTTGTTTTTAACGGTTATAATGGTTATCTTTATGTTTCTCAGTACAGCAAAAATCAAGTTGCAATTATTTCACCAGCCAATGATAGCATTTTGGGTATCTACCCAGTCGGTGCCGGACCTGCTGGGCTTGCGGTCGATCCTTCTAACGGCAATATACTGGTTGCAGATCAGCTGGCTAATGAAGTAACTATTCTTAGCCCATCTGGAAGGCGGTTATCCGTTGTCAACGTAGGCTATGATCCATTTCAGATATCATTTGATCAGAACAACGGGGAGGCTTACGTTACAAACTTCAATTCCAATACCGTATCCGTAATATCAGCTTCGTCATATTCTGTGATAAAGACATTCAATGTAGGCCTGAATCCTTATGGAGTTTTCGGGCTCTCTGGATCTGAATTATGCATAGTGAATGAGTACACAAATAATCTGACGCTGATAAATACCACTGAAAACAGAATAATCTCTACTATAAATATTGGGTCCGGTCCCCAAGGGATATGCTATGATCAGTCAAACGGAATGATATATGTGACCAATGCGTATTCAGATTTTGTTTACGTTATTAATTCAAGCTCTTTAAGGCTGGCTGGAATCGTATATGTCGGCTGGGGACCATCAAGCGTAGCCTTTGATCCGTTCAATAATTTAATCTATGTAGCTAACTATGATTCAAACAACATATCGGTCGTAGACGCAGGTGATGGTCGATCGATCGCAGAGATAAACACTGGTTCAGGCCCAGCCGGATTAGTGGTGGATACGGAGAATGGATACGTTTACTCTATAAATCAGCTTTCGGACAATGTTTCTGTAATCGATCCGTATGATAATTCTGTGGTATCGACGATAGATGTCGGATTAAGCCCGTTTTCAGGTGCCTACGATGGATCCAATGGTATGATATATATTGGAAATTTTGGGTCTGACAACGTATCTGTGATAAACGCAACCTACAATACTGTCGAAGATTCTATAAACGTAAGCTCTGGTCCACAGGGTGTCGCTTATGACTCACGGACTGAAAGCATATATGTGATCAACTTCAATTCCAATACCGCCTCCGTTATAAACTCGGACAATAGAATCATAGCAATGATAAATACTGGATCAGGACCAGAAGGAGTATGCTACGATCCGTACAATCAGAATATATACATTTCAAATTCAGGAACAGACAATGTATATGCGATAAATGATACAACCTATGAATTATCATCCACAATTCAGGTTGGGGATTATCCATTCAGGGATGTCGCGGATCCTGAAAATGGATATGTTTTCGTCACAAATACATATTCTGGTACTATTTCCGTGATCCACCCTAGCAATGGAACATCTAAAAATGTTAGCTTTGGGAATGTTCCTGATCACCTCGCTATGATACTCGCTCTATCATTACTGCCAATAATCGTCGCTCTATCCTACGTTATAATCCGGGCAAAGAGAAATAAAAAGCGCACTTAACTAAGCGAACATTCATAGGTATTTATTGCATACGTATTTTATAAAAAATTAATGGTATTGAAATGATCATATCGATTGAAGCTTAATTTCGCTATAAGTTGCTTACTTCATCATATGGAGCCGATTCAAAAATCTTCTATAGGTATCTGGATCTTACAGAATGAAAACTAACTAGATCGCTGCTACATAACGCTCTATGGCCTATACTATTACCTTGCCATGCATGGAGATGTGATTCAGATTAAGATATGCCGCAATACCCAATAAGAAAGCAGACGCCGTCAATTTCTTACGCCTGTTTTATTGAAACTCTCCATGCAGGATATCTAATGCAACGTCTGAAGTGACTGCCATCGTCGCTCACCAGATCAGGATGGCTTTCTTCGCATAATGTCTGAGAGAACGGACATCTCGTACTGAACTGGCAGCCAGCAAATCCCTCCCTGTAATTGCTTGGGTTGCCCAAAAGCCTTAGCCCGGGAACGCGCTTTGAGCCAATCCTTGGTATGTTCTTTAACAACAGAAAATTATACGGATGCTGTGGATCGCTGAGCATATCATCCCTTGTTCCGAGTTCCACTATCTCGCCGGCATACATCATTGCAATCTCATCTGCTATCTCGTACAAAATAGACAGATCGTGTGTTATGAATATCATAGTTAGGGATCTCTGCCTCTGTATTGCTTTGAGATCCTTTAAAATGTCATGTTCAACAAGCACATCCAATCCAGTTGTTGGTTCATCCAATATGACAAGATCGGGTTTGAACAAAAGTGACATCGCTATGACAACCCTCTGTCTCATTCCTCCGCTTAGTTCATGCGGAAAGCTGTCAAGCACAGTGTCCTTCAGCCTTACCATATTTATTGTGGAAACGATCATATCATCATTTGTTTCCGGCTGCAATCCATGAGCTATCATCAGATCATAGAACTGATATCTTATTCTCTTCACTGGATTCAGGGCATTCATAGCGGCCTGAGGTATGAATGAGAATTTGGTTGCACGTATCCTCCTGAGATCTTCAGGCGCCATGCTCAATATATTCTGACCCTGAAACATGACTTCTCCAGATAAGATCTGGCCAGGATACTTCAGAGATCTGTATATAGCCTGGGCCAGGGTGCTCTTTCCAGAACCAGATTCGCCGGCTATCCCGAGTATTATACCCTTTCTGACCCTTAGGTTGAAGTCCTTTATAATTGTCGTGTATCCGTTTTCTGAATCATAGCCTACAGTGAGATCTTTAACATCCAAGATTATGTCGGATTGCATATCATCCCCTCAGATTCTCTTATATGGATCAGGCGCAGCTGCTATCAGGGATTTTGTGTACGGATCCTTTGGGTCTGAAAGTATTTCCTCTGTTTTTCCGCTTTCCACTATCTCACCATTATGAATTACGTAAAGTCTATCTGTTATCATACTGACAGTGTTCAGATCATGCGTTATGTAAATTATGCTTATACCTAAATCATTTCTTATCTTTTCCAACAGATCCAATATCTCAATTCGTAGGGAAACATCGAGCATCGAAACAGGCTCATCCGCGATGAGAACCTCAGGTTCAAGCGCAAGAGTTCTGGCCAGATAAACCCTCTGCCTCTGTCCTCCGGACAACTGATGGGGGAACTTATCCCTGAAATAGCCTGGTGGGTCTAATCTTACCATCTGAAGAAGCGCGTCGATTCTTTCCTCAACATCCCCCTTATAATGAATTATCTTCAAAGGTCTCCTTATATGCCACGCCACAGTATGATATGGATCCAGCGAGGCGTATGGATCTTGGAAGACCATCTGCACCTTCGATCTGTACTGCTTCAGCTCATGGCCATTTATGCCCGAAACATCTCTATCATGAAATAGGATCTTTCCAGATGTTGGCCTGTAAAGGAGGACAAGAATCCTTGCTATTGTGCTTTTACCGCTACCACTTGCTCCAACTAGGCCAAGTATTTCACCATCAGAGAGAGATATATTTACATTGTTCAGGGCAGTTATATTCTGAACTGCAGCGAAGCCCTTTCTCATCTGAAATACTTTGGAGACGTTCTCGGTTTTAATTACCTCAATCATTCTTAACAATCCTCTTTTTTCTGCTGTATACCCTCAGCGATGGATTGGCCATCTCATCCAGACCAAAGTTCAACAATATGAATGAGAACATCAGCATCGATATCATTATGCTGGGCGGAAGGATCCACCACCACTGTCCTGTTAGATAGGCTTCATTGTTTATAGCCCAATAAAGCATCGTACCCCAGTTAACCTGCTCGACGTTTCCTACACCCAGATATTCAACAAATGTGAGACCCATTGCACCATACATCGAAGTGAAAAAGAAGTTGGATACCACCACGGGCATTATAGCTCTCATTATCTGTCTGAATATTATACTCATCCTGGATTCCCCTATGAGCAGAGAGGATAGAATATAATCCCTCTTTGCTATTGATAATGTTATGGATCTGAAGGTCCTTGCCCCAAAGGCCCATCCAGTGATAACGAGAATTATTATTGTTGGCAGATATCCGAGGCTCTCATGTATACCAAGGAAATAGGTACCGAAGAGCATAATCAGCAGAACACCTGGCACAACCAGGAATATGCTTATTATGGCATTTATGGCCTCATTTACTCTTTTGGAAGCGAAGCCTGAAAGAAGACCGACGAATACCGATATAAGCGTTCCGAACACACCAACTGAAAAGGCAATCATCAGGGTTGGCGCAGCGCCTCCCAGCAACTGTGAAAACACATCCTGACCATAACCAGTGGTTCCTAGTATGTTGACCGAATTTGGTGGAAGACCCCTAGCGAATAGGTAAGCGTCAGGTTGGTATGGTGTATAAAATATTCCCACAATTGAAAATACAACAATGCCTATCAGGAGAGCGAAGCCCACTCTAGACTTATTGTTTTCCAGAATTACGCCCAGCGATGATCTTATCTTTTCCATCACTGACATAAATCTTTCATAATGAACTGATCTCTCTGGAATGCGATGATAATTCTGATCTTGCATTCACTCACCCTCCTGCCTTATTCTGGGATCTAGAAATCCGTAAAGTATATCAACCACAAGATTACCTACTAGAACTGCAATAACGACCATAAGAAATATGCCCTGCATCAATGGATAATCGAGCGAATCAATTGCGGTTATCATGTAGAGACCCACACCTGGATATGAGAAAATGGATTCCTCTATGATCACACCGCTGACAGACAGACCTATGGACATAGCAAAACCCGTCATATTTGGAAGCAACGCGTTTTTGTATGCTATGCTCTTTATCTGATAATCCTTAAATCCGAGATTTTCAGAGAAGTTGATGAAATCGCTGTTCAAATTTGGAATTATGTTATTTCTCATACCTAAAACCCAGCCGCCGAGAGATGTCAATATTATAGTCAGAATTGGAAGGAAGGCGTGATACATAACGCTGATCAGAAATGGGACGTTGAAGCCCATTGTAACGTCAAGACCATATGCACCACCAAGTGGAAATATGTGGCCATATACTGAAAAGATATCAAGAACTATGAAGGCAAGTACAAAAGCCGGAAATGATGCCATGAACATAGCAAAGATGTCTATTGCCAGATCCCTGTACGTGTTTCTGTTAACTCCAGCGTATCTTCCAAGACGGTTTCCAATGAAAAACGATATCGTTATTGAGGAGATCACGAGAAATAATGTCCATGGCAATGCCTCAGCCAGTATTGAGGAGACTGGTTCTGGGTAAAACGCAATGGAGATTCCAAGATTACCATGGAATAGATTCCAGAGATACTGAAAGTACTGATCATAGATCGGTGCATTGGATATTCCGTACTCCACCTCAAGCTGATGCAGATAGCTTGGATTTATCCCGCTTCCTCCGGCCTTTAAAATCTCATTATATACAACGACTGCTGGATTGCCTGGCATCATTCTTGGCAGAAGAAAGTTCAATGTGACAGCGCCGAGAAAGATACCGAAAAATAATGATAATTTTTTAATTATATATTTTATTGGGATTTTCATTACCATGCACCATGATCACTATCACATTCCCTCCCATTATTTAGCTTTGATTTTTCTGTTCCTGACGTACAGTCCAGCTATCGCTGCCACTATGACCACCACGATAGCTGCGCCGGCTATGTCGTAAACTAGTGGATTCAGCCCGCCAGTTGATTTGCTGTTGACTGGATAGAGATGCAGGATAACGACCTCGTTTGGCCCTGGATACCACGGCATTGGGATCCAGTATGGATTCTGAGCGTTAGGCCAACCCTCAATGCTGCTATTTACATATTCGTACCAGTCAGCAGAATAAACCACATAGACTATAGGCATCTGCTGCAGCATTATCGATGCCATCTTGTTTATGTAAAGATTCTGCTGTGTCGCATTGGTGAGCGCAGTATAGTTATTGAAATACTGCATAAAGCCCGTACCGGTGGCATTCCATCTCTCTGGATTTGTGTATGCCGGACTTCCTATCTTTACTATATTGCCCACTAGACCACTGTAATCGTACCATGCGCTTGGACCGATACCAGTATCAACGTAGAGAGCCATCTGATACTGCCCATCAGTTACGTCACTGGCAACGGTGTTCTGCGTCGGTGTCTCGATGTTCACAGATATACCAAGCTGATTCAACTCATTCGCGATTAACGCTATATCTGTGTCCCAGTCAGAATAACCAGCTACGGACATCAGGCTGAGGGTTGGTACGGGTGTTCCATTTGGCGCGGTCAACCTGCCAGTTGTCGCGTTTATCGTGAAACCATGATCCGCAAGGATCTGCTTCGCATATGTGAGGTTGTACGTCGAGAGCCTGTTGGCCATTGCAAGGTTGGTTGAATTGAGCTCGCCTAGCTGCTGATACAGTAGACCTGCAGCATTTGCTGGCTGCTCGTATCCATATTCTCCAATGTTCATTATCGCAGTTCTGTTTATGGCCACACTTATTGCCTGCCTGAAGAATGACTGATTTAGAGGATACACGAGATCATTAAGCAATAAGGTAACAGGCTGTCCCTGTGGGAACCAGTAATGGTTGTATTCTGGATTCTTTGATACAAATAGCGTTGTTATATTAGGAGCGAACACTGATGCCCACTCGACCTGACCTGTCTGCAGAGCCAGAGTGAGAGCACTGTTGCTTGTGTAATCAATATACACAACATTCTTTATCTTCGGCTCACCCTTCTGCCAGTAGTTAGGATTTGCTGTGAGGATTATCTTCTGAGGTGAAAAGCTTTCAAGGATGTAAGGGCCTGTTCCAATTGGATTCTTTATTATCTCGCTGACCGGATTGGATGTATTTTGAAACTGCTGTGGCAGTATCATAACGTTGGAGCCAACATAGAACAGATACTCTGTGTTTGGACTTGTGAAGTTGAACTGAACCTCATAGGGGTTCACTTCGTATATTGATTTTATAGCGCCCCACTCATCGAATAATTTTTTCTGCTCATTAAATGTGAAAAGGACACTACTCGCATTAAATGGTACTCCATTACTGAATGTTACGTTGTGTCTAAGATATAATGTTAAGACCGTAGCATTTGAATTCCAGGAATAACCGGTAGCAAGCCATGGAATAACTGTACCATTGTAGGTATTTATCTGCAAAAGCGGTTCGTATATCAGTCCCATGATACCGGCCGGTGTCAGCCATACCCCATCAAACGGATTAAAATTGTCCGTAAAGGCTGGCGTTGGACCTGGAGATAGATATAACGTAGAATTACCATCTGATGAAGATGAAAGAGGACTGACCGTCGTAGTTGATTCCGTCGCGGGAACGCTGAAGATTACAGTGAGAGAAGATATCGCTACTACTAAGACAGCTAATATAACAGCCGTTTTTTTAAGTGCCGATTTATCATTTGGCATGCTCTCGAAACTGGAAGGTTGGTATTTAAGGATTTTCTAAATCCTCATACTCACAATTATAGTATTTTGTTAGAATGCCAATATATGTCGATCTATATATTGAATGGTGAGCTGGATTCAAATCAAAATACTTTAAAGTAATGTGAGAATTGCTGAAATGGACGATTGACTGCTTTGTAAATAGATCCATCTTCAGGACAGCTATCGTTGATCTTTACCTTTCAGACTGTTTGGCTGTGAAAAATGAATGATTACCTAGATTCTTTAAAAATGATATCATATTTATTGTTATCATTTTGTCAGATAGAGATACAATTCATTTATATGCCAAGAAAAAGTTCACCTTTGTGAGGATTGCTAAAGGAAACCTTTATTTCGAGGAGATAACGGAAATTCTCTCTGGAAAATCGTCAATAATTATTGATACTGATCCCCTCAGCTTATATAATCAGTTTCATCCACCATTCTCGTTTCCTATGCCTGCAAAAGACGTAAAGAAGGTAGTTTCAAGGCCGGACATCAGATATGAAAACGTGATGGTATTTTCATCTTCAGAAGACGACGTATCAATGTTGATGAATTCCGATCTTCCAGACAATGTAAAGATACTCTATGATAATACAGATAGATCCTGGACTAATATATACCCATACTCATATTACAGAAAGATCGATCCGGATAGACTTTACTCTCATCTTAAAGACTTCCAAATACTTGACATCCGTGAGGAGTTTGAGCTATTCACCGGATTCATAGAGGGATCGATAAATATACCCTTTTCAAAGATCATGGAGCAGGATATAGATCTTGAAAAAAACAGAACTTATGCGATAATTTGCGCACATGGCAATCGCAGTCGCGTGGCCGTCGAACTTCTCAGCTCCAGAGGATTTGAGGTATATGACGTGCCAGGCGGCATTCAGAAATGGCTAGAGATGGGATTTCCTGTATCATATGTGGAGGATTGATTGCTTCATACCTCCCTCCATCTCGCTTTCTTAACAGCTATGAAGAGAAATACCACATTTATCAGTATCAGGATTATCCAGTCAGTTATGAATGATGCAGTAGATATATGGACAAACCCTATGGCATTCTGGACAAGTTCAGCACCGTACGTGGTTGGAGAGGCATAGGCCGCATATCTAAACGGCATCGGTATGTACGTGATTGGATAATACACAGGCGGAATCGTCGATATAAGAGTTGATATTATTCCAGAAAAAGCCCAGCTCTGTATTATATCGTATGTGATGGTGGCAAGAGTGAATCCAAGCAGTATGGAAAACGAGAACATAAGAGTCATGACTGCAATTATCTGGAAAATACCCGTTACGGTCGTATGAATGTAGATGGAGGCCAGCACTCCGAGCACTGCTATGGCCGGTACTGAATACACTATCTCAGAGATGGCCATTCCAACAAGATATACCGAAGCAGTTGTGGGTGAGCTCACAACCATGTCCTGAAGCTTGAAATCATTCTTAAGGTGGGATAGATCGCCCTGCAGTCCAATTCCGCTGGATACCATTGACATTATAAGGGCGCCCCCGAGCGAAACGGACAGGAGCCTACCATGACTTGCCAATGTGATAACCAAAAGGAAGGATAATGGAGAAAGAAGTGTATTGACCAGCGTGATCGGGAAATTCTTCATCGCATATACTGCGTTCACCAATATAGATGCGGCCATCTGGCTACTCCTGTACATGATCCTCACCTCTTATGTCCCTCTTTACTATGCTATAGTATATGTCCTCCAAAGACACTGGATTTATTGAAAATCTTATGTTCCTGTTTATAAGATCCTTAGCTATAGCATAGGCTTCATTTTCATCCACGAATATCCTGCTTCCTATCTTTATTATGGATCCATTATTGTCGATTTCAACGCTTTCGTGATCTCCATCAAGAAGGCTTATACTGTACTTTTTTGGAACCTTTGCACGAAGTTCGGACATAGTACCTATTGCCTTGATCTCTCCCTGATCGAGTATACCTATGCGATCAGACAGGCGTTCCGCCTCTTCAAGGTAGTGCGTGGTCAAGAATATGAATTTATCTTTCTTTAGATATGAAAGTATATCCCATAGCTCCGCCCTAGATATCGGATCTAGACCTGTTGTTGGCTCGTCCATGAACAGTATATCTGCATCTGAAGCCACCAGTGCAGCTACCAGAACCTTCCTTTTCTGGCCTCCGGAGAGTGTCCTGTTCAACTTATCCGAAACAGTCGTAAGACCAAATTCCTTCAGAACCTCCTTTGCCTTCGCTTTAGCTTCAGAATATTTTACTCCTCTGTAGAGCAAGAAAGTGGTTATGGTCTGCATAGGTGTAAGCCATGATATAGCCCTTGCTTCCTGCGGTATTATCGCTATCCTCCGTCTTATGGTATCGGGATCATTGATTATGTCGATGTCATCAACGATGACATTGCCAGAAGTCGGCATTAGCTCAGTGGCCAGTATTCTCACCAGCGTAGTTTTACCCGCGCCGTTTCTCCCTATGAGCGAAAATATGCCCCGCATTGGTATTTCGAAGGAGACATCTCTGAGGGCGATCTGACCCTTCGAATACGTCTTCGATATCCCTGAACATTTAAAATATCCCTTCATGAACATCAGATATTTTATAGATAAATTATAGCTATACCATTGATAACTTTTTCTCGAAAATGATAAGAATGACAATATAATAATGGAGATTTTTCATGCGGGATTGTCTCATCATACATCTCCTATAATATTGGAAAAAATTTGAATTTTGCATTCTGTCCGAAGAATTATTTTAAAAAATTTTGAATCATGGTTTTATCAATTTTCTCATGTATGGGCTGTCCTCATGCTGGCCTGCTTACGCGAGCTTTCCCCCATGAAGAATGATAGTGCTGAAACTCCTACGGCCAGCACAACAAAGGCCAGACCAATAGCTTCAAGGACCCAATGGAGATTGATCACGTAGTATATCAGGCCAAAGCCTCCGATCACAACACCGGTCAGTGTCAGATAAGCGGAAAGAAGTTTTATCTTCGCCGTTGATGAATATCTGTAGATCAGTATCAGCGCACCCGCTATCATCGGCATCATGAAGAAGGCATATAGTAGATGGCCATTCGTATATGCCATATCATAGAGATATCCTGGTCCGCCATTGGGCGGAACTCCTGGCGTAGCGAAGCCAAAGAATGCCTCATTGAATTCTATAGCATAGCCTACGCCGACCATAACTGCCATAGTGGCAAGCCAAACAAAGAATTCTGAAAGTATGAGAAGCCTGTTTTCACTCCTTTCCTCATTCTTAGTTGTATAATAAAGACCAAGTATAGATATCAGAGCGCCCCATCCGACTAGACCGGTCATAGTATCGTCTTCTGCAAGGCCATCCATTCCATAGGGTCCAAAAGCAAACAAGGTGGGAATGACGTACGTTCCGAATGACGATATTATGTAAAGATAGGTCATCGCGATAACACCGAAAAGGCTTACGACCATACCCAAATTGACTATCGTTCTCTTTGTGGAATTGAGTTTCTCATATCCGAATGAAACCGCAGCAACAGCCACTATGCCACCCATAACCGCTGGCAACATCTCATGAGAATGCGATGTAACTAGATTCCCTAGGAATGTCTGCAGACCTCCCCATGAGTTTACGAGCGAATTGAAGAAAGGAATCGATGAATAGCCGAAGAGATTTCCATATTCATACACCATACCCATCACTGCCGCTATTCCTGCAGATACAGTAGCTGCCAGTATGAGGATGTACGATCCCCAGATAAGCTTGAACCTCTGTTTCTCCTTTATTGGGAAATATATAAGACCGATAAAGAATATCAGGGCAACGACAAGCATCCACACGTCCCTCAGAGCCTGCAAAACGTAGTCCGCATATTGTGTTGATGTAGGATAGAAGAATACCATACCAAGTACTGTGAGCAGAAGAACTGGAATAGTGCTTATGTTTATTGATTTCTTAGCAAAACCTGGAAGTGACAGTAGATCAGTTGTGTAAAGGATTAACAAAAAAGCGAACGGTATCATTACCGTATGATAGAAATTCACCATGTCCAATGTGAAATCTCCAAGCCTGAACCAAGACACATCTGGCAACAACGGGCTGATTATCAGGAAGAACGCTATGAAAGCGATGGTGATGCCCATATTGAATTTCGTATTTAGAAGGACATCCAATATACTATTACTATCATTATTCTTATTCATATTGAATATAGCATTAATAAATATAAAAAGTTTATGCTCAATCATTCATTTCAACACCGTTTTTGATATTTCAATGATTTATTTCGATTTATTATAGACTATTAACTATTATAATATTTTCGGCATTATGAAGCTAAAATTTTCGGCTTAAATAAAACATATTTTTAAAAAATTATGGCAATACATTCCGCATAGTTTAGACATTTTCACCACAAAATCGAAGATGAAATAATATATAGATCATAATTGCATACCCATCCTGATGGTTCAGATCAGTGATGCAGAATATAAAGTTCTCCTGGCAATCCAATCTCATGGGGGCGAGGCAAGAGAGTCGGAATTATCAATAACTGGACTCTCAGAAAGAGAGATAGCCAGCGCCATCTCATGGCTAGAGGTCAAAGGCCTAATAGATGTTGAAAAGAAAGAGACAAAAATTTATACATTATCAGAAGAGGGGCGGAGATACCTCAAAGAAGGGTTGCCTGAACTTGTCCTCTACAGGAAGCTTGAAGAAATGAAGGAGATAACGCTCGATGAGATCAGGAATCTAATGCCAGAGAGCTACAGAATAGCACTGGCCCAGCTTGCTAAATTCGGAATAACTCCTAAAAATGGAAAACTAACGTTCAAAGATCCAGGTATATCAGAAATCCTGGAAGCTAGGCAGAGATTTCTCTCAAACCTCGATCCGGATGACAAGGAAATGATCGATCATTTCAGGCATAGATCTGGTATAATCGAAGAAAAAACAAAGACGGAACGCATCGTAAAATTGAGAGATACGGCGGTTGAAGCGATTTCTGGATTCGATCAGGAGGGGACAATAGGAACGCTGGATCCCTCCATAATATCGTCTGGAAACTGGAGGAATAAAAAGTTCAGAAAATATGATCTGAATTCACCAGCTAAACAGATCAAGGGAGCGATCAAGCATCCAATGACATACCTAATAGAGGAGATAAGGCAAATCTTCTTGAATATGGGATTCACTGAAATGAGTGGACAATACATAGAATCCACGCTGTGGGATATGGATGCCCTTTTCATTCCCCAGGATCATCCAGCAAGGGATATGCAGGATACCTTCTACGTCGACTCTCCTGGTTTCGTGATAGATAATGATCAGATATCTAAAAAAATAAAGAGAATTCATGAGACAGGCTTTGATGGATATACAGGTTGGGGATACCGCTGGTCCGCGGAAGAGTCAAGAAGACTAGTGCTGAGAACTCATACCACGGTTAATACTGCCAGATACCTCTATCAAAATAATGAACCTCCGCAGGCAATATTCTCCATAGAAAAGGTCTTCAGACATGAGAGCGTAGACTGGAAGCATCTGGCGGAATTCTACCAGATAGAAGGGGCGGTTTACAGTAAGGAAGTTAGCGTGTCAACCTTGAAATGGATCCTCAGAGATTTTTATTCCAAGCTAGGATTCAAAGAAATAAAGCTCGTTCCATCTTATTATCCTTACACGGAACCTAGTCTTGATGTCATAGTCAAAATAAACGGCAGAGAGGTTGAACTCGGTGGATCTGGTCTTTTCAGGCCAGAGGTTCTCAAGATACTTGGGCTCAGGGCTCCGGTGATGGCATGGGGAATGGGTCTGGAAAGACTTGCAATGATCTTCTATGGACTCACCGATGTTCGCGATCTCTATAATACGGATTTTGACTTTCTCTCATCATTCAGATTCGATACCGATAAGATTTTGAAAGATAATACCGCAAAAACAGGATGATTTATAACTTCTAGGATATCGATGAAATTTTTCATAAATATTTGAATAGTGAAAATATTTATAAATGGAAAAATGATAATTTATTAAAATATGCCATGATAAAAATTTCACTCATTTTTGTGCCTGCATACATAGTATCATTCGTCATATTCTCGCTGATACTTGTGTTTATGGTTAGAATGAATCCATTTAGATTAGTGTTCTATAGGTTCAAGATACCTAGGATAAGGTATCAAAATCAGTTCAGTTCAGAGATAGAAAAAACGAAAGGACCATTACAGTTTGATCTGCTGATGTATCGCATTTCAACGAATGGGTTATATTCCAAGGCGATTAAAAATGGTCTGACATATACAATCATAAGGCACTGGAAAAAATTCACCCATGTTGATTATGCGAGATATAAAATTATAGATTATTATTATCTTTTCATAATCTTTTATTCAATTTCCATGTGGTTTCTTGTTTTTCTCCTGCTTGTTCCTTATGGGAAGCTTGGATCAGTTCTACCAAAGTGGGATCCCACGATCAATTATGCTCTTCTCATCGCTTTAACAATAAGTCTGCTTGAATCCTCAATACTTTATGTTTCGCTGATTTATTCAGGCCTTTCGTCTTTCATAATGACTTCCTCAACTTCTGTGCTTGTTGTCAATTTTATCACATTATTGCCGGCTCTGCAATGGATGTATGGTCTACCTCTCACGTTGCGTATCATGTATCAGATAATAATCAGCGTGATCGCAGTAGCAATATCATTTATAGTGTATAACCTCAAAGATATGAATTACAGATATGTACTATTCGCGTATCTTTCCACTATATCATATTCCTCATTTGCAATTGTTCTATTATATTCAATCACAACAAAGGTCATGGCCGTTATACATTAATGGATAAACTGAATGAATCAAAAGAATGCGGAGGGAGGGATTTGAACCCTCGAACCCCTTCGGGAATGGACCCTGAATCCATCGCCTTTGGCCAGTCTCGACAACCTCCGCATATATGAAATACTTTTCTTCCAAACGCGTCAATGTGTTTCCGCGAAGGTAAACGGTGCCTACGGAAAATCGTGAGCTTCATTATGTAGTTTTCGATTTTGTATTTCGGAACATCTTTGATTCAGCTTCAGATAAATCTCCTTCTTAGATTATCATTTCAACGGCATTCTCCATTTTATACAGAATTCATGAAACTCAATGATTCTAAATTCGATCGCAAAACGGTCTTGCATGTATGGAGATGTCTCAGAAATTGCTAGAAATAAGCGGACTTTATCAATATATTTATCCCACATCGAGATCTAACATATCTGATCATTGAGAATATTGACTTGATAATTTCTCTTGGACTTACGCTTTCACTGAAAATCACCTCTAAGATTAGCAGGAGGTGATAACATAATATATTGCCATATGATTTCAACCCGTGCTCTCAAATCTTGATTATCTATATAACTTGAAGAGGGAAGGCATAAAGTTTGATCTTGATGTCATGAGAGGATTTGCCGAAATGATCGGACATCCAGAGAACAAGTTCAAGAGCTTTCATATAACCGGATCCAATGGCAAGGGATCAACATCAGAATTCATTTATTCAATATTGAGGAGAAGGTATAGTTCCGGGCTATATACATCACCTCATCTCATAAAATTCAATGAAAGAATAATCGTAAATGACGAAATGATACCAGATGCTTACATAGACGCTTTCGTGGATAAATATAGGCAAATGATTGAAGATCTCGCCAGAATAAACAGAAACCCAACGTTCTTTGAGGTCACAACTATGATGGCATTTCAGTATTTCAGCGATATGAATGCCGAGTATGCTTCCGTGGAGGTTGGACTCGGAGGAAGACTTGATGCGACGAATATAGTCACACCTCTGGTTAGTGTGATAACTCAGGTGGGCTATGAACACGCAGACAAGCTCGGCTGTTCCCTAACATCCATAGCATACGAAAAAGGAGGTATAATAAAAAATGGAAGGCCCATAGTGCTTCAAGATCAGAAGCCTGAAGTTGTGAAAACAATAAGGAGTATAGCGCAGGTAAGAAATTCTCGTCTGATAATGCTGGATCCGCAAAAGATAAGGAATCTATCGCTTTCTGAAGATGGGACGGTTTTCGATTTTGAAGGGTTGAATGGAAATTATCACCTGGAGACCTCGCTCATAGGCGAATATCAAGCCCTGAATGCTGCAACTGCAGTTCTGGCCATAGAAGCTTCCAATGTTGACGTGAATAAAAATGAAATAGAAGAGGGAATTAAAAATGCAAGATGGCCCGGAAGGCTTGAGATAATAAGCCGCAATCCGCTGATCATAATAGATGCCGCTCATAATCCACCCGCCGTAAACAAGATGGTCAGCACCTTCAGGAAGGTTTTCACAAAGAAGCCCCTGATAGTTGCTGGTATACTTTCTGATAAGGATTCTTATGCTTATTTCCATGTGATCAGACAGATCTCGGATAACATAATCTTCACAACTCCTGAGGAAAAGGAGAGAGCGGTAGATCCAAAGAAACTGTACGATCTTTACGGGTATCTTTTCACAGAAGCCAGAGTTATAGCTGATCCGATAGAAGCGATCAATGACGCTGCCAGTAGATCCGATTTTATACTGGTGACCGGTTCCATTTACCTCATTGGGACAATCAAGGAATACCTTGAAAACAAAGGCAGAAAACTACCAGTCAGCTCAATAAATTCCTTATGATATTTAATGATTAACCGTTGTGGGAGCTTTTTTTACGCTTTTCGTAGCAAAAACGTTTTGTACTGAGTGTCGTTATTCATGTCTCTATGGATAATCCGTTCGCTCGCTTTGCTGGAACCCGGACAATACAGGCTGATCTTTCACTTCTAGAGGAGAACTACGTACCGGATTCTTTCCCTCACAGGGAAACCCAGATAAACGAGATGGTAACCATACTGAGCAGCATCATGAGAGGATCTAGACCATCTAATATAATTGTATATGGAAAGACTGGCACTGGAAAGACTTCCACAACAAAGTATGTGACTAAGATGTTGATGGAAGCGGCGAGCAACGTTTCGGTCGTATATGTCAACTGCGAAATATACGATTCACCATATTCGATTCTTGTCGCAATAGCCAATTATGCCAGTGCAGAAAAGATCCCTGAACTGGGCTGGCCCATAGACAGGATATACCGAGAAACACTGGAACGCATTGAAAGGACAGGTAAGTTCTTCATAGTCATACTGGACGAGATGGATCGCCTCATCAGAAAGAGCGGCGGCGATTCCCTCTACGTTCTTCTGAAGCTGATCACCGATGCTGATTCGGTCAAGGTATCGATGATAGGCATAACAAACGATACAACAGTGCTGGAGAATATAGATGCCAGAATCAAGAGCAGATTAAATCAGGAAAGTATAGTATTCCCACCATATAACGCCAGTGAGATAAGAGATATAATATCCTCAAGACTCGAAAAGGTTCTTGGCCCCAATGTTGTGGACGAAACCGCAATAAATCTCTGTGCTGCAATAGGAGCACAGGAACATGGCGATGCAAGAAAGGCCATCGACCTTATGAGAATAGCCATAGAGATAGCCATAAGGGAGAACAAGAACAGGATAACAGAGAGCGAAATATATGAGGCCAGAGAAAGATACGAAATGAATGTGCTGAGGGAAGCCATAAATACGTTACCGCTTCATTCCAAGATCGTGCTCCTCAGTGCAATCGTGACCCAGGAGATTGAACCCAATTCTGTAATTACGGGAGAAATTTACGAAAATTACAGAAGGATATGCGATGATCTGGGCTTCAGCGCGCTTAGCCCAAGAAGGATCAGTGATCTGCTCACTGAACTTGCAGACTATGGCCTTCTCGTGATGGATGACAGGAACATGGGGAAATATGGAAGGACTAGAAGCTTCTCCATAGTGAGACAGGCTGAAATAATAAAAAAATATCTTCTAGAGGATGAAAATCTATCGATGTTCAAATCGTCAAAAATACCTAAACAGGCAAGATTTGAAACTTAAGAAATAAATAAAAAATCATTTGGGGCTCTAATACCAGCCCCTTACTTTCATCGCATCTGCGACTTTCTTAACCGCAATCACGTATGCTGCCGTCCTTGGATCCACATGGTATGTATCCATTGTTTCCAGTACCTGTCTTGCCGCCTTGGTTATCTTGGCATCAAGTTTGTTGTATACTTCCTCCGTGCTCCAGTATTCGCCGTAGTTGTTCTGAACCCACTCAAAGTATGATACTATCACACCGCCGGAGTTGGAGAGCACATCAGGAAGCACCAGCTTACCCTTCTTATAGAGGATTTCGTCAGCTTCAGGGGTAGTTGGTCCGTTTGCCAGCTCAAGTATTATCTTTGCCTTTATCTTATCCGCATTCTTCGCGGTTATCTGCTCCTCTATGGCGGCAGGTATGAGAACATCGACGTCTGATTCGAGGAGCTCTTCGTTTGTTATGGGTTTGGAGCCTGGGAATCCAACGACACTGCCGATCTTCTTGCTCCAGGCGAGAAGATCCTCATACTTGAAGCCATTCTCGCTGTATATGCCTCCCTTTATATCGGATACAGCTACGACCTTAGCACCGAACATCTCCTGAACGAACTTGACTGCGAACTGACCGACGTTCCCAAAGCCCTGAACGGCCACGCGCGCCTTTGAAAGATCGAGACCGATCTTCTTTGCACCCTCTCTGAGGACGAACATTCCGCCCTTTCCTGTAGAGTCGAATCTACCCAGCGATCCGCCGACCTCAAGCGGTTTACCGGTTATAACGTTGGGTGCATTGTGCCTGACTATATTTTCGTATTCATCCAGCATCCATGCCATGATCTGTGGGTTTGTGTTCACGTCAGGTGCTGGTACATCGACATCTGGTCCTATGAAATCAGCGATTGCCCTTATATAACCGCGGCTGAGCCTCTCCAGCTCACCCTGGCTCAGAGTTGACGGATCGCAGATCACTCCACCCTTAGCGCCGCCGTAGGGTATATCCGCTATGGCGCATTTCCATGTCATCCATGTGGACAGGGCCTTTACCGTTGAAAGGGTCTCCTGCGGATGGAACCTTATACCACCTTTTGCCGGTCCTCTGGCGATGTTGTGCCTCACTCTGAAGCCTGTAAATACCTTCACTTTACCGTCATCCATTTTGACGGGTATGCTCACCTGAAGGATCTTCTGAGGCGAGCTCAATATCTCCAGAGCCTGCTCATCTAGATTCAAAACTTTTGCAGCCTTTCTAAGCTGTTTCAGCGCGATCTCAAACGGATCTTCTTCCACTTCGTTAGTTACCTGCGAAGGCTTTGTTTCCTTCGCGACCTCAAGTGGATCTGCTTTTCCTGACATTCAAGTCACCATGTCCATAAGGACATACCATAATTACGATTATATAATTTAATTTTATCTGAATGTATCTATCACACAATGCGAAATATTTGCTTTGCAATCATTGTCATGCCGTCCATGGTTCTAAATATATAATATAAAAAATTAATGTAAAGTAAATGAATTATCCGGAAGAAATATATTATATTAGTATTAGCATATTATTATCCCATAACATACCTCCATATTGATAGGTGTAATGTAAAATAAAGATGAATCGACGAAGCAATGCAGAGAAATTTATGCAACCATCGTATCATACTGCATGCATTTTCTCAGTAAATACAGGTTCATAGTTGTGGGTCACAGGGGGCTCCCGTCCATGCGCCTTGAAAATACACTTGAATCATTTGATGCAGCCTTTAGAGCAGGACTACCTGCAGTTGAACTGGACGTTCAACATTCCTCAGACGGTGTTCCCGTAGTCTTTCATGACTTCGATCTGACGAGACTGGCAGGAAGAAATGAGAAAATATCGGATCTTAAATGGGAAGAGCTCTCAAAGATAAAGCTGGAGACAAATGCACGTATACCTCGTCTCGATGAAGTCCTCTCGCAGTTTAAAGAACACAATTTTTTCATTGAGATAAAGGTGGAAAAGTTCGGGCAGAGGGAGATGAAACTTACAGAAGATGTTGCGGAAATGATCATAAATAATGATATGAAGGAACAGGTTGTCTTGATATCCTTTGAAAAACAGGTATTGAAGTATATCCACGATCATTATGACGACATGATAACAGGCCTGGATTTTGAATCACCTGAAGAGGTTCAGTATGCCCTGGAAACAGATGTTGCACTGCCTTATCATGGTCTTGTGGATGATGTATTCGAACAGATAAGTATGAAGCAGGTCATTCCCTGGACGGTGGACAGCCAGGAGATAGCAAAGCATCTCAAGGAAATCGGCTGTAAGGGTATAATAACCAACGTTGGAGACAGGATGATGGGACTGATGGAGTGATGATGATGTCGGAGAGGATTGCTGTCATAGGTGCTGGAATAAATGGTGTTTTTTCTGCCTACTATCTGTCAACATCAGGGTACGATGTCACCTTATTCGATCGCGGCGATATAGATTCTGGGACTTCTGGAAGGTTTCATGGGATGCTTCACAGTGGAGCAAGATATGCAACGAACGATCCAATATCAGCCAAGGAATGCATAACAGAAAACAGGAGAATAAGCGGAATCGCGGGGAGATTTGTAGAGGATACTGGTGGATATTTTATAGCCGCAAATGAAGAAGAAGCGCAGTTTGGTGACGATTTATATGAGGCATGCAGGAGGGTAGGTATAGATATTTCTGAACTGCCGCTTGATGATTTCGTAAAGAATAATCCGAAGCTAAGCAGATCAAGAAGGGTGATGATGGTCCCGGACAAGGTCATAAGATCTTACGAATTCGTGGTCACGGTAGCGGCCGCTGCACATCTAGCAGGCACAAAGATAAGGACGTTTTCTGACGTTAAGAGGATAGAGATCGACGGAGATTCTGTTTCCGGTATTGAGTATGAACGGGCAGGAAAGATGGCAACTGAGAAATTTGATATGGTGATCAATGCTACCGGTCCATTTTCAGGGAAGATCCTTGAGCAGTCCGGACTGGATCAGACACCGGTCATGCCTTCGGCAGGCGTGATGGTTGTACTTGAAGGACAGGTTTCAAGATCCATAATAAACAGAATGCGAGAACCATCCGATGCAGATATACTGCTTCCATACTGGAATAATTCAATTCTGGGCACCTCAGCAGTAGTTGTAGAGGATCCTGATCAATTCAGGCCAGAGATGGAGGATATTCAAATGATGATAGACGACATGGCGGATCTCATCCCTGAGGTGAAGAATATGAAGATCAGACGGTATTATTATTCCGTAAGACCTCTGGTGGAAGAGGAATCTGAGGATTCAAGAACCGCCAGCAGAAGTTTCAGGATAGTCAGTCAGGAAGGACTCAACGACACCCTGTTAAGTGTTGTGGGGGGAAAGTTCACGACAGGCCGCCTGGTCGGTGAAGAGATTGCTAGAAGGATAATCGAACATTATGGAACTGGTAGGAATCTGAAAGATCCCGATATAGACGGTACGATCGAGACATTCGAAGAACGATATTCCAGAGATCCAGTGATGGCGAGATCCATGAGCCGCAGGGGTACCATTGATGAGGAGTATGCCGGCATAGCCGAGGCATACGCCATATCAGCGATAATAGGTGGTGAAAGATGATCTATTCCGGATCGATTGAGATAAAAATTCCTGATGGAGCTGCCATAGAGTTGCTTCATGATCCAGAAAAGCTCGGACCATGCCTTCCAGGCGTGAGTTCATTTGAAAAAGAGGGTGAAGGATACAGCTGCAAGGTCAAACTTGACGTTTCATCCATGAAGTCCTCATATCTGAGCAAGATATCAGGGAAACTGAACTTTTCCTACATTAATGCTGAAGATCATCAGGTCCGCATTCAGGGTAAGGGCAGAATAGTGGGTTCTTCCATCTCCTTCGATCTGACCATAGAGGTTCATGAGGGTAAACTCCAGTGGAGCATAGATGTTAATTACGGCATACTGATCAAGATGATGGGTGAAGAAAAAATAAAGGAAGTGACTGAGGAAAATATAGACAGAACGGTGAAATGCCTCACCCAGCTGCTGTCTTCAGATTGACCTGATCCGTTGTAGCATCATGCCGTGATCGGATCCGTGTCTGGTTCGTAGATGCAGCTAGGATCTGCTGCGAACGGATCTCCGGTGTAGGCGTATGCCCTTGCTCTTGAACCACCGCATATGTTTCTGAACCTGCATTTTCCACATTTTCCATTGAGATTATCGGGATCGCGGATCCTCATCAGCAATTCGCTGTTCCTATAGATATCCACTATGCTCCGTTCCTTCACATTTCCTACACTGTAAGGCAGGAAACCGCTGGGATATACCTCACCGTCATGACCCACAAATATAATTCCGTAGCCGTCCCTTGTTGGAATGACTGATCTGGAATGATCCTTTGCTGGATGCCCAATGAGGTCTATCGCCCTTCGCTTAAGGAGATCGAAAAGGTCTCCGCCATTCAGTTCGCCCTCCCCTGAATATTGCATCGTTATCCTGCGGAATATGGGGCTTTCCACTGTCCTTATCCTCACGCCATATCCGGTTGCGAAGAGCAGAAACTTATTGACATCCTCGTATTCTTCAGGAGTCAGATCTTCCCGGTCTATTCCTCTACCCGTTCTTATCAGGAAGAACACCTCCCAGACCTTGACCCCCTTATCCAGAATCAGTTTGAGAACGTCCGGAAGATCCATTACTGTACTGCGCATTACAACCGTGTTTATCTGCATGGGCAGGTTTTCATCTATGATACGTTCTATAGCCTTAACCGTGGAATCGAAAACGCCGTCTATTCCACGAACCTTTTCATGGACGGCCTTCATACCATCAAGACTTATGGAGACTGAGGACACCCCGTATTCCTTGAATCTGGAGATGGACTCATCGTTGAGTAGGTCTGTGACTGCAGGGCTCACAGAGAATGGTATCTCCCGAGATCTGAGATAATCCATAATTTCCCATATCCTCTGCTTACGAAGCATATCCCCGCCGGTCAGTATAACAATTGGGTAAGGCTTTCCGAATTCCCTTATGTGAGAGAGAAATTCTATCGACTGATCGTAATTCATCTCACCAGGCAGCGCCTCAAGGATTGCTGAAGCCCGGCAGTGCTCACATTTAAGACCGCATGCCTTGGTGGTTTCCCAGAATATAAGTAGGGGCTTGCTGTTGAAGTCGAAGCTCATCATAATATTCATTATGTGAGACGCATTAATAATCGTAACCACATTTGAAATCTGACGATATACCAGTATTTTCGGAAGAAGAAGACTTATCATAGATAAGTTATTTATACTGTTATGGAATGGATACGCAGGTGTATAATTGCACTTTGGAAAAGATCATGCGGAATTCATGCTTTCAATGTACAGAAGGGAATGGGAGGACCCTGATAAAATAATAAAGCAGCTACCTATCGGCCCTGGATCTGATATTGTTGATCTCGGCTGTGGACCAGGATTCTTTACCATTCCACTTGCAAAAGAGACCGACGGAAAGGTGTATGCAATAGATGCCTCAGATGAGATGATAGATATACTTAAGGGTAGAATAGATGGCCATTCAAACGTGATACCCATCAAATCAAGGGCCGAAAAGCTGCCTCTGCCAGATCATTCGGCGGATCTTGTTTTCATAGCGAATGCGTTTCATGATTTTGACGATAAGGATGCGGTGCTGGATGAAATATATCGTGTTCTAAGGGACGATGGTTATCTAGTTGATATCGACTGGAAGAAGGAGCCCAGCACCCACGGCCCACCCATGGACATAAGGATAGATAGAAAGGAAGCGCTTCTCCTCATATCATCGCACAACTTTGAAATAATAAAAGAAATAGAGACGGGAAACAATCATTACGGTCTTTTATTCCAGAAAAGATAGAAGGAACCGTTACGGTTCATGCCTTCTGTTCTGAATATATCTTTTCCCACTCCAGCAGTTGATTCCATCTCTCGTTCACATATTCCCTCAGATTATCTATCTCGTCATCATTCAGATGCTTAAATCTGTCCTGCGCCTTAACGTATTCGGATACGTCGATTGGTTTGAATGACTTGTTGAGATAGAATTTTCCCTGTATGAACTCATATAGAGGAAACATCCTTGACTGTACAGCTAATCTAGATATCTCTATTGTTTTCTCTGGCGGATAGTACCATCCTGTCGGGCAGGGCGCCAGTATCTGAATGAACTTCGGCCCATGCACAGCCTTGGCATGATCGATCTTCCTTATGAGATCCTCGGGATATGCTATGGTTGCCGTTGCCACATAGGGTACATTCTGCGCTATCATCATGTCTGCGACTATCTTCTTGTTCTCCTTTTTGAAATCTCTCTCCTTTCCAACCGGAGTTGTTGTCGTTCTAGCACCATATGGTGTGCTTCCAGATCTCTGCACGCCTGTGTTCATATAGCCTTCGTTATCATACATTATGTAGAAGACGTTGTGTCCCCTTTCCATGGCACCGCTCAAACCCTGCAATCCTATATCAGCCGTTCCACCATCTCCGGCGAATCCCACAACGTTGTAATCCGTTTTACCCTGTATGTCAAGGCCCTCTCTGAGCCCGGATATACTGGCACCCGTCGCAGCAAATGGTGTATATACCATTGGAACGTCAAGCGTCCTAAATGGCATCGCGCCAGGTATAACGGCCCAGCATGAAGCAGGAACGGACACCACCGTCTTCTGGCCCATTGCCTTCAGAACGTATCTCATAGCCAATGTGGCACCACAGCCATGGCATGCAGTGTGGCCTGGAGCCATCAATTCTTCCTTGGGTATAGAGGTGGGCATTCAGATCACCTTCTTCACATTTATCCAGTAAACACCGCTTGATTCGTTTCTCACGGTATCGGCTATTTTCTCAATATCCTCTACCCTTACATCCCGACCTCCAATTCCAACTATGAAGCTGGATACAGGGATATTGATCTTGCCGTACAGTGCCGAAACGATCTCAGAGTATGTTGCACCCGCGTAACCGAAGCTGACCGATCTGTCTATAACGCCGGCGGCTTTTATGTTCTTGAGATCTTCCAGTATATCGTCATACGGGAATGGTCTGAAGTATCTTATACGTATGAGGCCAATGTTAAGTCCTTTCTCTCTGAGTTTGTCTACCACGAATCTTGCAGTGGATGCAACTGTTCCCATCGCAATCAGCGCATAATCTGCATCATCCATCCTGTATCTCTCAACCAGCCCACCGTAATTGGTATCGAACATCTGATTGAACTTCTCAGTCTCATCCTTTATGACTCTCACGGCCTTATTCATGGAATCTACCATGTCCTTCTTGAGCTCCATGAATGTACCATCCGGCGTATCATAGGATCCGTATCCCATCGGATTGCCAATATCTATCCTGAATTTCAGATCCAGGTCCGGCAGGTAGTCGTTGATCAGATCCTGATCCCTGAGGGTAACAGGTTCCGATGTATGTGAAAGTATGAACGCGTCCTCCATTGACATGAGCGGGAGCATAACCTCAGAGTTCTCGGCGATCTTGTAGCCCATTATTATGGTGTCCATTGCCTCCTGGTTTGATTCGCTGTATACCTGCATCCAGCCGGTATCTCTCTGGTTGATCGTATCGCTCTGGTCTGCCCATATATTCCATGGCGGGCCTATTGCTCTGTTAACGACGCTCATAACTATTGGAAGACGCTGTCCTGAGACCCAATGAAGCATCTCATGCATGTATAGCAGACCGTGTGAGCTTGTCGCTGTGTACGATCTTACGCCTGTCAGCTCTGAAGCAAATACGGCTGCGAGGGCGCTGTGTTCGCTTTCAACTTCCACATACTTTGCGTCAAGCTCATCATTCGCGATCATGCTGGCCAGTTTTTCAACGATGGTTGTCTGCGGCGTGATCGGATATGCCGAGATGAACTTCACACGTGCCAGCTTCGCACCATAGGCTACCGCGTCGTTACCGGTCATTATTGTTTTAAATTCTGTGACAGATTTCATTCGATCACCTCAAACTCCATATCTATGCATTTTTCTGGACATTCGTTTGCACAGATCCCACAACCCTTGCAGAAGCTGTAGTTGATCACGGGATACTCCATCTTCGCTATCCTCTCATTTGGCGCACTTTCATCTCCGTTTTCTATCTCTATAGCATTATCTGGGCAGTATTTCCAGCATATCATGCATCTTATGCACTTATCATACTGGATGGTCGGCCTCTGTATGCGCCAGCTATCGGTTGGATGGTTTCTGGTAGATACGGTCGATACCGGAACAAGCACCATATTCCTCACCTTACCTCCATCTTCTTAAGCATCTTGACAGAATCATAAGCTTCCCTTACCGCATCCATATTTTCTTTTATCTTCCCAGGAACGTTGGTTCTTGTGGCCTCAAGAACGCTTTCGAGGGATACGAGTCCAGTGACCTTTGCGAAGGCTCCGAGCATTGAAGTATTGATGACAGGATTGGCTCTGCTTCCAAGGCCATGCTTCACCGCTATGGAAACAGCATCAACTGTGGCGACATTTGCATCTATATTAAATTCACTTGGATCCTTTGGAGAATTGATAATAACGATACCGTTGTCCTTTAAGCCTTCAGTGACGTTCGACGTTCTGAGCACATAAGTATCGAGAACAACGACGATATCGGGATTATATATCTGGCTCTTAAGGTATATCTCAGAATCGTCTATCCTGGTGAAGGCCGTCACGGGTGCGCCCCTTCGTTCAGTACCAAAGAACGGAAAGGATACTACGTATTTTCCTTCCGCAAAGGCTGCCGCTGCCAATATTCGACTGGCAGTTACCGCTCCTTGACCGCCTCTTCCATGGAATCTAATCTCATACATCTTTATCGATTGATGATTACTGCTTCGAATATTTAATTATTCCTTGTTATAACTATTCTTTTCAGAAATTATTTAATTATATGAGATCCGAAAAATTGATTCAATTTTTGAGTAATAACCTACAACTGTAATTATGATATTATATGAATAGACTAATAAATTGCATATAAAATTTGAAATAACTTTAAATAGAACGTCCTCTTCATTTAAATATTAGAATACAATATCTATTATCATTTCTCAAATGTTAAATTGGATTGAAATCCGAACCGATGATCTCCGAGATTTTCCAAGAATCTGAAAATTCCAACTTCATTACATATCCATTATCAAATATGACTCTTCTTTCATTGCTACCTGTTAACGTGTTGTATATGGCTCTCATAACTCCACCATGCGTCACAATAAGCGAACGATCCTTATTCCTGAATTTATCCAGTGTCTTCATGACTCTATCCACGAAATCTGGCCAGGGTTCAACCATTGGAATCTTCTCTATGGATCTGGAACCGATGAATATATCGACCACACCGAATGCCTCTCTGATCTGTTCATTTGTCTTACCATCCATTAATCCCAGATCGCGTTCGTTGAAGCCCCTGATCGCCTCGATCTCACCGATACCCAGTATGGAGGCTGCCTCTGTGGCAGATCTTATAGATCTCGCAAGACAGCTGGAATAAATACCTTTTATCCCCTTATCTTTGAAAAAACTGATCCTTTCCCTGAAGTGGGCCATGCTTTCTTCAGGAATGCTACTATCGCTGATACCCTGCCACTTTCCCTCTATGTTCATAATAGTCCTTGCATGTCTCATTAGATAAATGTAAGCCATAATGCTTCACTGTTTCTTTCTGAACCCTCTCAGCTGAGCATCATACAGAAATCCAAGCTGCCTGAGATCCTCCTTCAGTTTGTTGAATTCATCTGTATTCAGTCTCTTGACTATCCTAACCGTATCGTTATCAACCTGAAGGGCATCTCCATATTTTGATGTGATATCCTTAATGGCATCTTGCTTCCTTGGAACCGTTTCCTCCGGTACCTGTTTCTCCTCTACCTGATTTTCCTGTATCCAGTAATAATAAGGTCTGGCGACCAGTTGGAGTATTGCGAGCCTGACATTCACATCCTGATCGTGGAATTTCTGATTGATCTTTGACCATATGCCTGAAACATAATCAAGATACGCGTCCAGATTATCCATAATTTAGTATAACAGACTCATTAAAAAAGTAAACTATTAATTTTCAGTGAGTCAGAAACTTGTACCTGTTCTGAAAATTCAACATGATGTCTCGTATCGATTCACAAATACATCAGAATATGGCGTATTTGTCGATGATTTTAAGACTCTGAAAAAAAGATTCGTTAAGGGTTTGGAGGAAGCTGTAAATCTATCCTCCGGACAGGAGATACATGGACTTCCTATCAAAAGAAAGACTTATAAATAACACTTCCACATATCCTTTGTATCCTCCATGATAACCAAGTGGATGATAACTGAGTAGGACCGGTGCGATCCGAATACACGTCTGTGAAGATAACGCTGGCGGGATATCTGAGCCGGTAGGGCATTAGCTAAGTGCCATTGAAGCACGAAGATCCGATACTTCAGCTGATGGGTGGCTCGCTATAGCCTGTATAAATTCAGATGACGAAGCGGAGGTTGTCGAGACTGGCCAAAGGCGATGGATTTAGGGTCCATTCCCGAAGGGGTTCGAGGGTTCAAATCCCTCCCTCCGCATACTTCTTTTTGGATCAATGCGTTAATTCATTATCGATCATATCATCTTTTGTTCAAAATGTTTTGTTTTAAATATATATTTAAAATCTTGTTTCTTCAGCACATATACGATAGAATCAACATTCAATACCTCCAGAGAGATTATGCAGAAGCCTTTAATCTTCTGAAATGAAGATTACCGCAGAGGAGGTCGTTATTCCTTCTTCTGCATCTATACCCTTTCAATGACAATTCTATTTACGCTATTTCTTCTTTTTTCAATACGTTGTTCCACAGGAATTTTTGACAACGACACACATCATGAAAGTCTGTGAATGCCCATATTAACAATGGATGTAAGGACGTGGGACTCGCCACAGAAGCGACCTACTCAATCGGAAAAGTTTTTACTTGGTACACTAAGTCGGTGTTCCCAGAAGGTTACATAATGAGGATGGTGATAACATACTCATCCTATCATCGTTCTAAATATTTTATATGAGGTTAATCATTGCAATTATACCTGGCGCATCGTTACGCAGGTCATATTTCCTTTAAACTTATACAATAATCATATTCCTCCCTACGATTCTGACACTTGCTATATCTTTAAGCCTCCTGTAATTATTTATATAGAAAAAAATTCCGGGTTCAAACCGTATAGTCCTGCTAAGCCCTCAGATTTTATTTCGCCTGTGAGACAATCTATAATATAGAATACGTTTAAAAGACCATCATACCATATCGATTCTATTATTGTGAATTACCCCTAATTTTCCCATCTGATTCTCACATTTGTATTTTTGCATATCTTTATAATGATATCGATTTGAGCCCTTGGGTCTACAAGGCCCTGGGAATATTTCACGACCTGCATGAAAGATATTTCATAAAAACTGGCAAAAGCTCTCTTAATAAAAGTAGTTCAATCGATTCATTCGTGATACGGAGTGTTGCAGCTAAAATTGTTCTGAACTATCGAGTTTCTCAATAAGAAGAAGAATGCCTCCTGGCTCTCTTATAGTTTTTCTTCTTGGATCTTCTTTTAGAATTTCTAGAATCTTCGAGCTCTCTTCATGGATCTTTCCCAAGTCCAACGTTAGTCCAAATACATAGATCTTGCGCTCATTAGATATGTAGATCCTTACTGGATTTGGGAATGGGCTCATGGCCTCATTATCGGAAAAGACCATGTTGAATGCGATTCTTTGAGATCTTTTGCATATATTCTTCCTGACGCTGAAGCTTAGTCTATCCAATCTCTCATCAAATTGTTCCATGGCGTTTCTTACATCGTTCTTCATGATCTCGCTTATGTCAATTGACCTGAAAATATCGGATAGCGATTGCCCCCTTTGATCTCTAAATTTTCTCTGGTTTTCATCTTCTCCGCTTATCGCTTTTCTGGGCTGAAGCATGTTCTTCAGCTGAGTGACCTCGTCTATTACCACTTTAATTAACGAATGTATCTCCATGTCTACCTGAATCACATGCTCTTTTTCTGGTACCTTGGCTTTTTCGAATATCTTTTCTGCATTGATCCTTATTGATGAGGCCAACCAAGAAATTCCCTCTAGATATATGCTTATTATCTCGCTTTCTAGGAAATCGAATTCTGATCTATTCTTAATGTATAAGCGCCTCGCGAGCTACTCCTCATCTGAATCTCCGTATCTTCATTTGAGCTAAGGGATTTCCGCTCATATTGGTATATCTCAGACAACATATATTGTGATGTACACGGGCCTGGATTCTGGCCGCCGGATCCTATTCACATATCATACCCCTTGGTTATCGTGGATGATACAAAAAAATATGGGAAGACAGTTCATAAATCATTCTATTAGGGGAAGTCCGTGTATCTCTTGTACGAAGAGGGAGTTTTACCACTTCCCTCAAACTTACAGCTTTGTTTATAAACATACATGATGCGTCAGGCCATGAGGTAGGATATCATACTGTCCACGTAGGATGCCTGCTGCATTAT
>NZ_QJSM01000022.1 GCF_003205235.1 Thermoplasma sp. Kam2015
TGTTGATTATTGATAATTCCCTCGATGCATTCGCTATATCTGTTATCGGATCATCGTACACGTAATAGTTTACACGCGGTCCGAGATCCAGGTTCTTCCTATGAAGCTGTGTTTGTGGATGAGAGGCGAAGTAGGCGAAGGAGAAGAATGCAGCGAAGACAAGTATAGCGACAAGGACGATGGAGAAAATCTTATCCCTCGTCATGCAATATCATGAAAACATGAGTTAATTTTATTTAAATTTTCATCTCTTAACGTTATTATAGAAAGGTTAGGAGTTTGGGGGAAGCAGTAAAACTCCCTCTTCGTACAGGAGATGCACGGACTTCCTTCAATAGAATGATTTATGAACTTTCTTCCCATATTTTTTTGTATCATCCACGATAGCCAGGTGCAAAAGATGGTCGAAGCCTACGACGAAGCCAGTTGGATCCCGCAAAGCGGAACCATATCTGTGGCCATTGGGACAGCCCAATTCTCTAGTGAGACAATCGATTTCCTCGTCAATATTTCTGAAATTGAGGCAGAGGAGAAAACCATCCGGTTTAGAAGGCCGTTGTCATTCATAGTTAAATATGATGAACATGGCTTTTTTAACGTGGACGATGATCTAATCTCCATTCACGAGAGTGATGCAGATTTCAACAGGCTCATAGACAAAATCAGAGAGGATCTGGAGATACAATGGGAGGATATTGTAATGGCCGATGATAAGGATCTATATGATGATGCGGTGAAGCTCAAAAGGTATCTTCTGTCATTCATGTGATTTATTTGACTGTTGTCAACAAAGGCAAAATAGCCAATAGCCTTCTATCAAAGGGATTCAGAGAGGACCGTAAGAAGGATCACAGAGTCTTCAGGCTGTTTGTTAATGGCCGCAGAACCAGAGTAATCACAAAGATCAGCCATGGCGCTAGGGAATATGATGACCATCTGCTGAATCTTATGGCAAGGGAGATGTACCTCTCCAAAGATGAACTGATAAAATTTATATATTGTGAGATAGATTATGCGGAATATTTTAAGATATTAAAGGAAAAAGCCATTCTGTGAAAAATTCTTCAAATACTGAAAAGATCTAGAGTTCAAGAATTGGCATATGCATTATAATGGGCGAACAGGTCAAATAAGCATATCTGATTAAATATTTAAGTAACAATTTGTAATGGTAGCCCCTATTTAATGAGATTGTGCCTCATATGACGCACACACCAGTCGGTCTTGCTTCGGGCACATTATTCTCTCCTGCGGAGTGCATTTCAGGGGAGGGGGCTTAGAGGGCCTAGATAATTTTAATAACAAATAATACATAGTTAGAACATGTCAGATAATTTGAACAATTCCAAAATCGGAAGAAACCAGCTTGTATCAAACGAAGGACTCTACTATGTATGCTACCAGCTCAGCAAGAGGGGGTGGAATGCCATGCCTACATCTAGAAATGCAAGGGGAATAGATGTTTTGATCTATAACAGAGAAGGCACAAAAATGCACACAATTCAGGTAAAAGCACTCTCTGACAGAAGCCCGGCGCCGTTTGGAAGCAAACTTGACAATCTGATAGCAGAATATGTTTTCATAGTAAACAATCTCTCAAAGGAACCTAATCTTTATATTATGGATACGCAAACAGCAAGGGGGTTGATTCATGAAGGAGAAAAAAACGGGAAGAAAAGTTATTGGTTTCAGCCAAACGATTATGAAAAATTCAAAGACAACTGGAGTATAATAGGCGAGAGCTGATTTGGTATTCGCTTAAAACATTAATCAAATCCCGACCGGTCCATTCGTCATAATATCAAAAAGTAGCTGATTTACGTGTTTTTCTTACGAATAGGAATATATATATATGAATTTGATTGTAATATTATGGCAAAGAAGATAAAGAGCATAAAGGTACTTCATTTTGATGAGAGTACCCAGAAAGGAGAAAGAATACAGCAGGCATCTGTTCTTATAGAGATAGAAGGTGAAAGACCAAAATTAATTCAGGGAACACAGGTTTTGAAGGGAGATATAAACGGTAAACATACTATCAGTTATACTATCTTTGATGGAAAGAGTATTGGAAAAGCCACATATTCCATAGAAACTATTGAAAAAAAATGAAAAGGAGTCTAAACTTAAAATCGTTGGCATAAGTGAAGGAAAAGCTTGTTGCGGTAATGGCAATCCGATTGATACAACCGTATTAGTATCAAATAAAACATATAGAGCAAATGGCTGTAATGTAGGAGCTAATTTTATATGCCAGAAAATAGGTTATTGTTAAAGGCGATAAAATGGTTGGATTTCATCCTATAAATAAAACCATGACGGCTGGAACATTTATGTTCATAGGCTCAATGTTAATAATCGCACTCGGAGCTCTATTCCATTATCTTCGATACTCTGCTTCATTGTATCTTTCATTCTTCTTCTATGGCCTCGGAATATTTTTTCTTTCAGCAATAGTTTTATTCATAGGGGCTTTACTGGCAGCCAAGAGCGGAAAATTACAGAGAAGAGCTAGTGATATATGGAATAACAGAAAATTAAAATGATTAAAAAATGAAAAATAAACTAGGTTAGGATTTAAATGTATTAAAATAAGGTCTTTTCCTTGAATATTTAACTCTTAATTATGTGGTTAATAACTAGTATTCCATCCTGCGAAGTGCATTTCAGGGGAGGGGCTTAAGGGGGTGCTTGACCGCACAATGCCGCTACGCTTAGTGCGGAAGACAATTAACACAAAACTATATAGTAAAACAGCATCTTTTTTCCGAGGGTAAATGGTAAAAGAGGGAGAAGAAGAGAGTGGCTCTGATAAGAGCAGTAATGGCGGATCTTTACCTGAAAAAAGTATTCCAGATGCTTCGATTCATAATGGCAAGCAAACGCAACAGGCAGACTTAAACCAGCTTTCAGCTTTGGCAACCGCTTTCCTGCCATTGGCTCAGCAATATGTAGACCTTCAGAAGTCTAAATTGGAAAATGCCGTCAAAAGAGACGAAAAAGCCGGAATCCATAACAGGAAGCTTACTATGTCTTTGCTGATATTTCTGGGTCTCGTTATTATTGCAATGGCAGTACTAACTTACTTTGGAAAAGTGTCTGGAGACGCCCTATTATTCTTAGTAGGAATAATAGTAGGATATCTTATGAACATGATTCAGGGGTTGCTTTACTCTCCATGGGAGACTGATACGGAAGAGCAATAGTATTCGATTAAAACATTAATCAAATCCCGACCGACTCACATGCGATATCCCTCACCACAGTACAGGGCAGGCTGGCATATCCAGTGGCTCATTTACCCTTGATCTATAAATACAGGGGTGAATGCGCAGATGCAGGAACTGCGGCTTCTAACTCCATGCGGATCTGAATGCCTCAAGGAACATCGAAGTGCTCGGTACATCTGAGTACTTCAGGCTGCTGTCAACCGGCCGATCGCTGCGGTTCAATGAAACCTCATCTGTGGATGTAAGGGAGGCCAGCGACAAGCTCCGAAGCTTTAGCGAAGAGTAGCTGACCTGAATTTTATTTTTTGATTATCTTTCCGTTTAGGCTGTAACTGTACCCTCTTTTGTCGTCCTTCTTCCTGGTGACCAGATCCTTGGCCATCAGGTTGTCAAGCCTGATCTCAACCGTTCTGAGCGTGACGTCGATGTTCTGCTTCCTCATCTCTTCAA
>NZ_QJSM01000023.1 GCF_003205235.1 Thermoplasma sp. Kam2015
ATAATATATACAATAGAACTCAAATTTATATATTTTTAAATTACTTTCAGTAATATATGATTAAGAAAAGATTATATAATTGATAATCGTTGCCCTGACTGGTATTATCATGGCAAAGACTCTCAGAAGGAATGTGTTAAACTTCAGAGAAGTTATGTTTCAGGGGGTTGCCGCTTCGGCACCGGCAGGCGCTGCGGTGGCTACCATGACCGGCTCCGCAGCTTTTGCACTGGGATCCCTTCCACTGGCTGCAGTGGTAGCTTTCGTTATCGTGTTCCTGAACGCCGTCATAATCAGGAAGATATCCAACCATGTTGCCGGCCCAGGGGGATACTACGATTACATAAAGAGCGGTTTCGGAGGCGGAGTCGGATCGTTCTCCGGATGGATCTACATACTGTATCAGATAGCCGCCCTCGCATTCATATCCCTATCCATAGCCGTATTCGTTCCAGCACTGCTGAGCTATATATACGGTATAACAGTTCCGTCCTATCTATGGATACCGCTGCTGATAGCATCCGCCGCATTCGGATATGTCGTCTCATTCCTCGGCATCAAAGGTTCGCTTAGATATGTTTCAGTTATGGGATCGCTGGAAATAGCCGTAGTGGTTTTTATAGGTCTATTCATAATACTGAGCCATCCATCCATCAACACCGCCAGCGTCTTCACATTGAAGTATGATTCATATGGTGTAAGCGGTATAGCTCTCGGCGTTCTGTTCATGTACACCGCCTTCTCAGGTTTCGGTGGAATGACGCCACTAGGTGAAGAGGCAAGGGATGCCAAAAGAATGATAGGCAACGCAGTTGTATTTTCCTCCATAGTCCTTGGCATATTCTTCGTCTTTGCAGCCTACGCCTTTACGGTTGGTTGGGGCCCTGCAAATATGGAATCCTATGCAAACAATCTGGTACCCGGTATAAAACTTGCTCAGGTGGACATTGGACTTTGGGCGGCCATCCTCATAACCATATTCTACATAAACAGCATACTAACGGACAACGTTACCTTTTCCAACAGCGTTGCACGAATAACGCTGTCCATGAGCAGGGATGGCATCCTTCCTTCATCGCTCTCAAAGGTTCATGACAGGAGAAGGACACCGCATCTTGCCGGCCTTGTCATGGTGGCTGCAGCGGTTCTCATAGGCTTTCTCAGCGTGGAATTCCTTGGACCGTTCGGAGGCTTTCTGTTCACTGGCGTTCTTTCAACGTTGGCGGCCCTTCTGGTACATATGATAGCAAATCTCTCGCTTCCGGCCATATTGAGGAAGAAAGGGCAGAGAATAGGCCTTCCGAATATAGCACTTCCCGTTGCTGTTACGGCGATACTGATTTATGTATTCTACGGCACATTCATCTCAATATCGCCGCCGGTCATAGCTGCCTCCTTATCCTTCGCGGCATGGGCGCTGTTCTCCGCGGTGTACTCATATGTGAAAGGGAGAAACGCCAAGATCTCAGAAATGGCATTTAATGAAGAGCGTGCCGAGGCTGTTGAAGATTGAGATCCAAATTCTATCTATTTATGATCTAAATTTATATTTAACTTTTTCTTAATGTCATTGATTGGTATCGGTGTATGGAAATGTCTGATGAATGCACAGAAAATTATGCCAAGGTTAACGGAATATACATATATTACAAGCTCTGCAGAGCCGATGACGAAAAGGCAAAACTCATGACAATGCATGGTGGACCAGGGATGTCCCATGACTATCTGTTATCTCTCAGGGATCTTACTAAACAAGGTATAACCGTGCTTTTCTATGATCAGTTTGGATGCGGGAGATCGGAAGAACCAGATGTATCGAACTTCACCATAGACTATGGAGTCGAAGAGGCGGAGGGGCTCCGTTCTAAAATTTTTGGCGACGAAAAGGTGTTCCTTATGGGATCATCCTATGGTGGCGCCCTTGCGCTCGCCTACGCCGTGAAATACCAGAACCATCTGAAGGGCCTGATAATATCCGGTGGACTATCATCCGTTCCGCTCACCGTCAAGGAGATGAACAGACTGATCGATGAACTTCCGAGCAAGTACAGGGAAGCCATAAGGAAATATGGATCTGCCGGCATATATGATAATCCTGAGTATCAGGAAGCAGTCAACTACTTCTACCATCAGCACCTTCTCAGATCGGAGGACTGGCCTCCAGAAGTTATGAAATCGCTGGAATATGCTGAGAGAAGAAATGTGTACAGGATAATGAACGGTCCGAATGAATTCACCATAACCGGAACGATCAGGGACTGGGACATAACGGAGAAGATCTCATCCATAAAGGTGCCTACCCTGATAACTGTTGGCGAGTACGATGAGGTAACTCCAACGGTAGCCAGAGCTATACATGAAAGGATATCTGGGTCAGAACTCCATGTATTCAAGGATTGCTCGCACCTGACTATGTGGGAGGATCGTGACGGTTACAATAAACTTCTAGCCGACTTTATAATCAATCATGCATAATTTTTCATCCACCAACTGTCAACGTTTGGTACATGGCCGTTTTTCTCGCAGGTAGGTATCTGCATTTATGATTTTTGAACTACCCCACGCTCATGGAAAGAGACTTTCGCCTCATAGCCCCTCTATAAACGAGGTACCTTTCGATTTACCTATCATCTTACAATGAAACTGATCTGACCTGCAACCGATACGTTGATCGGAGTACGCCCGATAACCTCACCGTCTGCCTCAACCAGATGACCCCGACTTTTCACGGATACGGACCTTCCCCTGAAGCTGTGTGCATAACCTCTATCGATGTAAGAGCCATCTACAAGATACCGTAGATTCATTACTGTTTTCATCTTTGAAAAAGGCGTCAACAGGTGAATATCGAGCAGGCCGTCATTTATAGCGGATTTGGGAGAAGCCATCATTCCTCCGCCGAAATACTTTCCATTGGCCAGTATAGCTTCAATGGTGGAGATCGTTTTGTCCTCCCCATCGATGCTTATGGACAGATCAAAGGGATGCATCTTCCAGATGGTTGAGAAAACTCCGACGCTGAATGATCGCCTCCCAAAATACTTATGCGAATTAACATAATCCATAACCTCTGCACCAAAACCTATCTCCAGGATATTCAGATAATATCTGCGCCTCATATCAGATAGGTTAATTTCGAATACGTCAACTGGAGAAATGTTTCCAGCTTTCATTGCAGCTATGAAATCTTCGAGGGTCCTTATTCCTATGCTTTTTCCAAAATCTGAACCCGTCCCAAGGGGTAAAACCGCCACTTTAACGTTTTTATCAACTATGCCATTGACCACCTCGTTCAAGGTACCATCCCCACCACATGATACCACCACATCGAATTCGTCCTCTGACAATTTACTAGCGATCTCTGTGGCATGACCGGGACGTTTTGTGATCTCATAGGAGTGTTCTCCAAGATGATCGAATATGATTTTGCGATTGCTTTCCCAAGCAGTTCCAGCTCTGCCATGCCCGGCTGATGGGTTCACTATGAATAATGCTCTCATTGATCAAGTCATCAAAGATTTGCTATAAATAACTTTCATTTTATAATTTGAGGATTCAGCATGTTGTCTGGATCAAGGAAATGTTTTAGCTGGCTCATCAGCTCGAATGCAGACCCCTTATACGCTGGAAGCAGATCGCTTAGATATTGGCCGATTCCATGATGATGCGATATGGATCCGCCAGATGCCAGTATAGCATTCAGAATTGCACCCCTTAACGATCTCAACACATCAGCCTTGTTCTTTCTGGAGTAGAAAAGGAAGGTGAAGTACAGCGCAGTTCCAGATATATACTCATGCGAGGCATGGCACATTATGATGGAAGGTATCTTCAGCCTATCAGATTCATTTCTGAATGCGGATACAACTGCAGAATAAAGATCTTGTGCCTTTGACCAGAGAACGGATGTCTCTATAGTATCAGCTATTATGCCATGCCTGATCAGTTCATTGTAAAGATACGGTCTATCGAACCTAGTCCTAGACCACATTTTGGCAGGAGCAGGTCCAAGTCCTACTCCTCCCTTGATATCTATCTTACTATCGTCCATAACTACGAGTATAGATCCGCTGTCATGAACGCCTCTGTATCTCAGATATGATCGGAAGAGTCTGTATGCGGCGGAATCGCCCGCCGCAAGGAGAGACAGCGACGTTTCCTGATCGTCCGATAGCCTGGCCACCATTCTGGATCTTCCAGATGTAAATTCATTTCTCAGCACCTCGAGACCTTCAGAAAAATTCCTGAACATATACGCTTTATAATAATAACGATCCGGCACCCTTCTGACCTTCAGCCAGGCCCTTGTTATGATTCCGAACGTACCTTCGCTGCCGATTCCTATATCCGCAACCCTGAAAAACGCAGATTCGGCTGGTACGACATGATCCGTGAACGTACCTCGTGGCGATATCATTTTTATGCCCAGAACCATGTCTCTTACCTTGCCGTATCTATTTGACTCCTGCCCCGCCGCATTGGTTGCGATCCATCCTCCAAGCGTGGAGAACTGGAATGATTCTGGAAAATTTCCTAGCGTAAGTCCACGCTCGTTGAGCCTCCTTTCAATATCTGGTCCCAGAAGGCCGGATCCTGCTTCAAGAACCATTGATCTTTCATCCAGATTGAAGACGTTCAAATTTCTGGTGTCCAGGCTTACAGCATAGCCGTGCTGACTGTTCGGCCTCAGGCCACCGGTGACCGATGTTCCGCCACCATAAGATATTATGATTCCCTTTCCTCTGAGCTTATTCATTATGCATTCAATCTCGTCTTCCTCAGGATATATTACTGCGTCGACTATTGGAACATCAACGCCATCCATTATTGATGCATATTCCATTGCACTTTTTCCCATGGAATGCAGTATCCTATCCTCTGACCTGAATGAAATTCTGTCCGGAGGTAGACATTGTGAGATCAATGATAGAAGCTCCGAATTCTCCCCCAAATTTTTCCTTCTGTAGATCCCGTCCCATTCTATTACGTCACTGACTCCGAATCTATTCTTTATATAATCTAGTATGATCTTATCCGATGCAGATTCACGATCTTCCCTGCCCCAGATCATCCGTGCTCCATTATCCATTTTGAGATGACCTCCACATCCACAATATGAAACATCTCTATCCGTTATATGTCGCTTGGACCCTGTTTGGAAACCCGCTGACTGGAATATTGCCCGTGTGTTCTCTCCAGCGGATGATTGATTCTATCTTCGTCCACGGTCTCTTCATTCTTTGCAGCCACAGTGTATTCTGCGGATTATCTTCACTTCGGCCTGAGCGTTCCGTCTGCAGAGCGCTTTCATATTTTATCCTCAGGATCTTACCAAAAATATAGGACATGATCGGATAAACTTATCGCAAAGGGCCTGTACCCAGAACAGAAAGAAAAACCCATAAGACCAGTCAAATAGACGCATAATGCATCGTTCCAGCCTGATCTGATTTGCTCTTGTTCAAGATACGATCTAAACGCACTGCGAGAACTTTAAAGATCTTTTCCACATAATGTCAAGCGCTAACTTTAAATTGATAGGTATGCTGAGTCTCCAGAAGGCCGATGAACAAGCAGATTCTGGAATACAGGGCTAAAGCGGTATCCATGATGAAGCAGGGCGTGGATGTGCTTATAATCGGGGGAGGGATCACCGGATCAGGTATATTCAACGCCCTCTCAAATTCAGGATTGAAAGTTGCACTTGTGGAAGCCAGAGACTTCGCTTCTGGTACAAGCAGCAGATCTTCGAAACTGATACATGGTGGCCTGAGATACATCGCAAACGGTCAGTTCTCCGTTGTGATGGATTCAGTCAGGGAAAGAGATTTTCTCATCGGACATACGGATCTCGTTGGAAGGAAAAATTTCCTGATACCAATCGATGCAAATTCCTGGTCCAGAAATACTCTGAGATTCGGATTGTGGCTTTACTCATTCTTCTCAAAGGAGATCAAGGCAAAATGGTATTCAAGAGAGGAACTCTCCGCAGAATATCCTTTCCTTGTCCATACTCCTCAGATGGGCGGCTATGTGTATGCAGAGGGTGTGGTCAACGATGCCAGACTGGTTGTGGATAACATTCTCTCTTCCATAGGAGAAAGATCATGGGCGATCAATTATGCAGAGATCCGGAGTATAAATTTCGATTGCGAACGCGCCTCATCCGCGATAGTTGTGGATAAGCTTACTGGCGACCGTTTTGAAGTACCCTTCAGGTTCCTTGTAAACTCAGCTGGACCTTGGGTTGGCGATATTTTCAGGATGATGTCGGATCACTATCCTGAACTTGAAGAGGCCGCAAAATTGATCAAGCTTAGCAAAGGCGATCACATAATAATAAAGAAAGATCTTTTCCCGGTCGATATAGCCATCGCACTCAGATCACCCATTGACGGCAGACAAGTGTTCATCATCCCAAGAGGCGATGTATCCATCATAGGTACCACGGAGAAAGAATATGACGGCGATCCAGCCATGGTTTCGCCAGAAGAGGAAGATGTAAAGTACCTCATAGACTCTGTCAAGGGATATGTGCCAGGACTGAAAAGATCAGACGTTATCAATGCCTATTCTGGTCTTCGGCCACTGTTCGGCAAGGGAGATCCGGGAAAGATAAGCAGGGAGTATCGCATAATCAAGGCTGGAAACACAGTAAATGTTGTCGGAGGAAAGCTCACGACCTACAGAACAATAGCGATCAAAATATCAAGGGAAATACTGAGAGAATTCGATGTTAAGGCGGAACCAGCCATCTCGCTAAAATACAGAAGACGGATAGATGATGTAAAGGACGAAATAATAAGGCAATATGGCCAGATGGACGATGATGAGATCAGCTACGCCTATGACATTCTATACGAGGGCGCCATTCATGCCGATGACATATTGTGGAGGAGGGAGGGCCATTTCATCTTTTCAGAAGATTCCGGAAGATCAAAGATTGAGCGGTGCATAGATGTCATGAAGAGGATCAACGGAATCTCAGAAGATGAAGCAGAACGCGAAAAGATCAATTATCTCAACTTGATATACAGATAGCGATCGATCTTCAAATCGTTTAGAAAAATCTATATAGCAATGTACTTATATATATCGTATGGCAGAAGAGATATTGTTTCCATCACAGACATGGGTGGATGAATACTGCAGAAGGCTATCGGAATCGCCTGATTATAACAAGGCAGGCAAGGGCTGGAAAGATCCCATAATGTTCACGATTTCTGATACCGGTTCATTATCAGAAAAACCAGAATTCGGATCCTTCACCCTTTATCTGAGGGATGGAAAATGCGAGAAGTGCGAAGTCATAAAGGAAGGAGAAGGATCGGCACCATTCGTGCTCACTGCAACCTATGCAAACTGGAGGAAGATCATAGATGGAAAGATAAATCCGACACAGGCCATGCTTACCGGCCAGCTTAAGGTTAAGGGAAACATGGCTCTCATCCTGAGGTACGCATCTGCAGCCATAGCCATGGTCAAGGTGGCACAGAGCATACCCACCAAATACCTGGCGTGATATCATGGGTATCATAACTCTGCCAAGAAAGATATATCAGCAGAGGGACATCATAGAATCTATCAGGGATAGCCTGCAGCTTAGGGAACCCGTGCTTGTTGTCACCGACAAGAACATCATGAAAATTTTCGGGGATAGAATAAGAAGATCCATGGACGGAACGAATTATCGCGTGATTGATGACGTCAGGCCGGAGCCGGAGATCACCGCGATTGAGTCAGCCTATTCAAGCCTCTCAGGATTTCAACCACGAACGATAATTGCCATTGGCGGCGGAAGCGTGATAGACTTCGCCAAGTCGCTGGATGTTAAGATATCGTACTCAGATAGAAGCATCGCGGAGATCAATCCTTTCGAGATCCTTGATCTCAAAGCTGAACTCATAGCCGTTCCTACAACGTCTGGAACCGGGAGTGACGTCTCCTTTGGGATAGTGGTCAACGATCAGGGCAGAAAACTCGCCCTTGGAAACTTCGATCTTGTGCCCTACATATCCATACTCGATGCTTCGCTTACACCCTCGGATCCAAACATCATAAGACCTACCGGCGTTGATGCTCTCGTTCACTCCTTTGAGGCGCTCACCGCCAATACATCAACAATATTCACCGATGCTCTAGCTGAGAAGGCCATAGAGACCATATTTGATAATATAGAAGGTTCCATGAATGGAGATGAAAGCGCACGCGATAATATGCATCTGGCCGCAACCATGGCTGGCATCGCCTTCACCAACAGCGGGACCGCTCTGGCCCATGCGTTGGGCCACAGCTTTGGATCCACGCATCATGTTGTTCACGGTACATGCGTTGGCCTGTTCCTGCCCTACGTGATAGAATTCAATTCTACAGACGATCCGTCCAGACGCAAATATGAGAGGATTGCCAAACGCCTGGGCTACAGTGATGCTGTGTCTGCATTAAAGGATCTGTATGCGAGGATAGGACAGCCCGTCAGTGTGAGGGATCTGGGAATAGACAGGAGGCGCTACCTGGCAAGCATCGATGAGATGGTAGAAAAGGCCCTGGCAGACAGCGAACTTGCTTTCAATCCAGTGATCGCCGGCGAGGATGACATCAGATCCATATATCTTAAGGCCTACGGTGATTGATTTGCCAGGTTTCTGGAACAGGATTCTCTTCATCGATCTGACACGCGGTGATGCATGGACGGATGGAATCCCAGAGGAAGTCTGGGAAAGATACGTAGGCGGAGTCGGTGTAGGATCATATCTCTTCACCAGATACGGCGGTAACTTCGATCCCTTTTCGGAAAAAAATCCTCTGATAATAACGACAGGACCTCTGGTCGGGACTGCCTTTCCAAATTCCGGAAGGCATGAAGTTGTGAGCAGAAGCCCCCTGACGACGTTTCTGGGGGAATCCAATTCAGGTGGAAGATTCGGATTTGAACTCAAGAGATCCGGCTTTGATGGTATGGTGATCTCGGGAAAATCCGACGTCCCCGTTTCCATATTCATCAATGACGGAGAATTCAGAATAGTCAGAACACCGGAACTGTGGGGACTAGATATATACGAGACCCAGAAAAAGCTGAAGAAGGATAAGAACTACTCGGTAATGTGCATAGGACCGGCAGGTGAAAACCTTGTTCTGTTCTCATCAATAATGAATGATGAGGGCCGCGCAGCGGGAAGAACAGGACTCGGCGCCGTCATGGGTTCGAAGAAACTAAAGGCGATAGCTGTCTATGGAAGGAGGATCGTAGAGGTAAGCGACAGATTGGAATACAACCGTGTCGTAAAGGAGGCATCAAAATCCATTATCGAATCGCCAGTAGTATCCGGCTTCAGAAGCTATGGCAGCATGATCTGGATGGATGGAGGGATCGGTTTCAACGATATTCCAGCAAATTACTTCATGGATCGAAGATTCCAGTTCGACGATCTGAGCAGTATAAAGTTTCATGAGGATTACAATGTATCCAGCTATAACTGCGCGACCTGCGTGATAGGCTGCGGAAGGACTGTGAAATACGGCGGCATCAATATAGATGGGCCGGAATATGAAACTGTTGCTGCGTTAGGCCCATTGCTGGGAAACACGAGCTTCCAGAAAATACTAGACTGGAACCATGCCATAAACAGACTGGGCATGGACACCATCAGCACTGGCGTTATCATTTCAGCCCTGAGATATTTTGTAAAGTCAGGAGTCGTAAAGGATGAGCAGATAGAATCCTATTATTCGGACAACTTTGACAACATAGGCAGGATGATACTTGACATAGCCATGAGGAAGGGCCCTGGAAACAGGATAGCCGATGGCCTTTACAGGTACTCCACCTCTATGGGCATAGACAGGGATCTCATAGCGACAGTGAAAGGCCTGGAGATACCACTGCACGATCCCAGAGCCTTTAAACTGCAGGGCATAGTCTACGCAACATCCAGCAGGGGCGCGGATCACATGCAGGGCGACATGTATCAGATAGACATAGGCGGAGACCATCCAGATATAGGCATAGTCTCTGGTGACAGATTCAATGTGGACAGCGACGATCGCGTTAGAACAGTCATAAAGACCCAGGATTTCAGGCAGATATACAATTCCCTCATAGTCTGCTATTATGCACAGCCGGATCCGTCCCTTCTTGCATCGGCCTACAGTCTTTCCACCGGGATTTCAGCCTCAATAAACGATCTCATGGATCGTGGATCGGAGATAGTGAATTTGAAGAGGAAGATAAACGAGGATCTGGGTCTAAAACCCGAGGATGACTGGCTCCCTGCCATTGTGAGAAGACCTGTGGATGGCGAACCCCCAGAGTCAGGTATGAGCAACGAAGAGCTGATCTCAATTTTGCAGAAATATTACGCCCTTCGCGGTTGGGGCAAGTACAGGCCGCCATCATGATCGGCCCTGTACGCGATGTCCTATACATCCAATATTTACGTGAAAACGGTGATCCCTGAAGAACGCAAATATCATGCGCTTCAGCTGAAGGGCATATAATGGGCATCGCCATGAGTCTCAACCTTTTTATATCTATCAGTTATGGTGCAGCGTGAAGATCAGCGAACTGGGTTATGATCGGGCTTTCCTCCAGCTGTTCGATGGAAATGATTTTCAGCTTTACGATCATCAGCTGATGGCGATAGAGCAGCTTAGGAAGGGAAAGAACGTCATTGTCAGTGTGCCGACGGCAGCTGGCAAGACTCTCATTGCCTATTCGGCAATATATGAAACTTTCCAGAGAAATCTCAAATCCATATACATTGTACCGCTAAGGTCGCTGGCAATGGAAAAATATTCTGAACTTTCCCGACTCAGAGATCTTGGCCTGAAGGTAAAGATGTCCATAGGTGATTATGACGATACACCAGACTTTATCAGAAGATACGATGCAGTCATCTTGACATCCGAAAAGGCCGATTCGCTCATGCACCATGATCCTTCCATGCTGAACGATGTAGGCCTCATGGTGATCGATGAGATACACACCATCGGGGATGAAAGCCGCGGACCCACCCTGGAAACGGTCGCATCGGTTGCAAGATATGTCAACCCCGACATGAGGATGCTTGCACTTTCTGCAACTGTTTCCAATGCAGCTGAGATGGCAAAATGGCTCAACGCATCCCTCATAAGGAGCGACTTCAGACCCGTACCACTGAAGACGGGGATCATCTACAGGGATCAGCTCTACCTTGATGGTAAGAGAAGGTCCGGAGTCAGCGTTAACCAGATCATAAAGGAGACTGTGGAAGATCAGGGACAGGTTCTGATGTTTGTCAGCTCCAGGAAGAAGGCTGAAGATAATGCGAGGGATCTGGCGCAGATATTCGATCCAAGCCTGAATATAAAGATAGCCTCCGACGATTCCAGCGTCTATGACGATATGCTCAATGAAATTCTACCAAGGGGCGTGGCATTTCATCATGCAGGACTCAGCAACGACCAGCGTACCTTCATAGAGAAGGAATTCAGATCCAGACGCATAAAGGTGATAGTGGCCACTCCTACGCTGGCCGCAGGCGTTAACCTTCCGGCACGCCTCGTCATAGTCAGGGACATAACCAGATGGGGATACGACGGCATCTCGTATCTCACGAATATGGAGATAAAGCAGATGATTGGAAGGGCCGGAAGGCCTGGATACGACAGCTTCGGCGTTGGCCTCATATATGTCTCCTCGCCGTCCAGCTATGAGGCCGCAAAGGAATACCTCTCAACCGATCCTGAACCCGTGATCTCGTACCTTGGAAATGACGCGAAGGTAAGATTCAATGCCCTGGCGACCATATCGATGGGTCTCGCAAGATCACCCGAAGACATAATGAAATTCTATGAGACCACCTTCTATTTTTCACAGAACGGCAAAAACATGCTCGAAGAGAAGATCAATGCCTCACTGAAATTTCTCGAGAGCAACGGCTTCATAAAGCGAACACCTGAGCTGAAGACCACCCAGCTGGGAAAGATCACGAGCGATCTTTACATAGATCCAGAAAGCGCACTGAGACTTGTCGATTTCTTCAGCGGTCCCTCGGACATAGAACATGCGCTGTATCACATCTCGATCTGCAGAGAGATGATACCGTTCAACATCAAAGACGATTTTTCCGCTATGGAGTTTCTGGATGATATAGGTATGATCGACGGCGATATAGATGCAGCCAAGACTGCCATAGTGTTGAGGGACTGGATCAATGAGGCGTCCTACAGGCTCCTCTATGATCGTTATGGAATAGCTCCTGGAGACGTGCAGGCAAGGATTTCAATGGCTGACTGGCTCTCCTATTCACTTGCAAAACTATCCTCCATATACAAGCCAGAGGTTCGCAGAATGCTGGAGATACTCAATCTGCGTTTAAAGGAGGGCATCAGGGAGGATATTCTGGATCTGGTGCTCATACCAGGTGTTGGACGCGTGAGGGCCAGGAGACTGTACGATGCCGGTCTGAGAAGCATAGCAGACGTTGCAAGCGCTACGCCGGAGAGGATAAGATCCATCTACGGATTCTCAGATACGCTGGCAAATTCCGTGATAAGGAGGGCGAGATCCATTGCCTCCAAAGAAGTTCGTTAAGGCCCCCAAGAGTATGGCTGAAAAGATAATAACAGATCTCAGGGCGAAGGGCATTTTTGATCGGAATTTTTCCGTGATCAGGAATGGAGAATTCATCTACATCCCAGTGAGGGACGATTATTCTGGGGAACACATCGTCATCGATGCTGAGCCAAGGATCACGGTACCTTCGGCATCTGGTTCCTTCGATACGATCGGGAACATCGTCATAATGAAGCGATATGACGAAGCGCTGGCGCATGATATTCTGAAGACGCATAGAAATATTAGGAGCGTGTTCTACGATGATGGAGTCGCCGGATCCGAGAGGAAGAGGAAGCTTCGGCTCATAGCAGGCGATGGAAACACGGTGACCGAATACAGAGAAAATGGATGCAGCTTCATCATCGATATATCAAAAGCCTATTTCTCACCGAGACTAGCCACTGAAAGGCGCAGGCTCATAGATCAGGTTTCCGATGGCGAATTCATATTTGATATGTTCGCGGGCGTTGGGCCAATAAGCATAGAGATTGCCAGATACCACAGAGTCAGGATAATAGCCTCCGATATAAACTGCGAGGCCATAAATATGCTGCAGCAGAACATGACCAGAAATGCGCTTCGCGGAGTTATAGAACCTGTATGTGCCGATGCAAGATCGGTGGCCAGTGAAATATCTGAGGCCGATCGAGTCATCATGAACAATCCCACAGCATCATTCTCATTTCTGCCTGATGCATTGAAAACTGTAAGAGTAGGTGGTACAGTTAATTATTACGAATTCCTGGATCGATCAGGGCTTGAGTCGCGCCTTGTTGACCTTAAGTCGGTTGGTCTCGAACCAGTGGATATTCACCGTGTGCACTCATATTCAAAGACCATATCGCTTTACTCCATGACGTTGAAGAAAGGCATGCGAGGAACAGATCATCTTGATACTGTATCTAAATCCGATGAAAGACATTCCGATATATAGGCCGTTGATCACTAAATTCCTGATGAAATCATACTAGTTTAAGTTCGTTGAATATTAGTATTGGAGTTTTTCACAGAAAGATTTGAAAATCCTCAAAATCATGTAATTCAAGGATGTGAAATTTTATTATACATCCAGACTAAAATTCCATATGCATCCAAATATATCTGAGATGCAAGCCGCATGATCGATTGTCCGGTCAGTGTGCAGAAAACATATTTATAGGGGATATCACTCTCTTGTCCGGAGGTGGAATGTTTGGTCTTCAAGAAGATGGATTACGATGATGATTTCGATGACGAAGATGAAGATGAAGACGACGATGATTTTTAAGTTGATACGATCAACTTTGGGGAGCCTCAATTTAAAGATGTTATTAGAATTTTGCATGCTCCCCTTTAATCAGCTCTATCATTCCATGTCGCACCGCTCATGATGCAAAGATTTGTCGTTCTATAGAGACAGTATATTCTAATCAAATAATGACAGAAAAATACTCGAAATATCAGAACTTTCTGCGGAATTCAACAAATCTATATATCCCATATTTCAATGTTCCCGTATGGATATAGTTGTCATCGGTGGCGGTGCGGCAGGTATGGCAGCCGCATCAAAGGCGAAGAGAGTTAACAGAGACGCAAACGTTACCGTAATTGAATCTGGTTCATTTGTCTCCTATGCAGAATGCGGAATACCTTATTTCCTTCAGGGTATAGTGAAGAGCCCAAATGATCTTCTCCACTATCCACCTGAGGAGTTCACCCAGAAGAGGGGAATAAAAGTGATAACGGGCAGAGTTGTAACGAAGATCGATACAGCATCATTATCGGTTCTGCTTGATAACGGTACTGCAGTGAAATTTGATAGGCTCATAATTGCCACAGGTGCAAGGCCAAGGATACCACAAGGAATTGCGACAGGCGTCCTCGGTATACGCAGCCTTGAGAGTGCCATACGTCTTAAGGAGATCATCGACAGATCGAAAACTATAACAATAATAGGAGCAGGTGTGCTCGGCGTGGAGCTTGCCTCCACATTGACGGAAGCCGGAAAGAAGGTCAAGATCATATCGAAGTACGACAGGGTGATGCCTCAGCTCGATCCGGATATAGGAAAGATTCTCAACGATTATTTTGCATCGAGGGTTAGCGTTGAATTTTCATCCTCTCCTGTTGAGATAAGGCAAGATGAGGATCAGTATGCGATCAAGACGACCGTGGACGACCACCGATCAGACCTCGTCATAGCCGCAGTGGGCATAGTACCAAATTCAAACATTGCACAGGACGCAGGCATCAAGACTGATCCGCGCGGTGCAATAATAACTGATGAACACATGGAGACTTCTACGCCTGGAATATATGCCGCTGGAGACGTGGCAACCGTTAAGAACATCATCACGGGAGAAGAGGAGATGATGCCGCTAGCACAGATAGCTAACAAGGCTGGCAGGGTCGCTGGATCCAATGCCGCTGGTTCTGAGATGAACTTTCCCGGTGCAGTGGGTTCAACGCTGGTAAAGGTCTTCGACATGGAGGTTGGTTTCACAGGCCTTAACGAGAGGAGAGCTACTGCATCTGGCATTGAATTCGGTAAAACGTTGATAAAGGCGAAGAGCCGGGCAAATTACTATCCTGGAAAGGAGGATATCTACGTGAAGATACTCTACAGGAATTCGGATAAGAGGATCATAGGAGGGCAGGTTCTTGGAAAGGATGGGGCAGCATGGAGGCTCAATACATTGGCCACGGCGATATTTGCCGGATTCACTGTTGAAGATCTCTTCTATGATGATCTTGGCTATACTCCCCCCTTCGGGCCAGTATGGGATCCGCTCATCATAGCTGGAAGCGTATCGATGAGAGAATAGAATGTCGAATGCCTTTTCAATGATAGATCCGAGGATCATCGAGATCCTCCGCAATCATGGAATCACGGAACCAACAGAAGCGCAGGATCAGATGATCCCTTCTGTACTTGAAGGAAAGAATGCGATCCTGCTTTCGCCGACAGGCAGCGGGAAGACAGAGGCAGCCATACTTCCGGTATTCCACAGAATATTAAATGAAAGACCGCAGAAGGTATTCGCGATCTACATAACGCCTCTCAGAGCCCTGAACCGTGATATCCTCTCACGTCTTGTCGATTATGGTCGCGAGCTGGGCATAGATGTTCAGGTCAGGCACAGCGATATGACGGATGCCGACAGGAGGAGGATGGCAGAGACGCCTCCGGATATAATGGTGACGACACCAGAATCTCTCCAGATACTTCTGAACGGCAAGAATTTGAGGAGGTTCGTATCAAATGTACGGGTTGTCATAGTAGACGAGCTTCACGACGCCGCTGAAAATGAACGCGGATCACAGCTCTCCATCGCGCTTGAAAGGCTCAGGGATCTGGCTGGTAATTTTCAGCGTATCGGACTCTCGGCCACCGTTGGCAATCCTCAGGAACTGGCAAAATTTCTTGTGCCCGATGGAGAATGCAAGATCATATACACCACTCTGAAGAAGAACATGGAGATTGAGGTCATGGTCCCGGATGAATCCAGCGAATCTGACGCCGAGATCATGGGGTGCGACAGGCAGTATGCAGGTGCGATCCTGAAGGTATGGGAACTGATCAACAGATACTCTGGATCTCTTGTCTTCGTAAACAGGCGTTTTGTCGCTGAGGATCTTGCCTTCAGGCTGAAGCTGAAATTCGGAGAAATACCTGTTCTCGTGCATCATGGATCACTGTCAAGGGAAACCAGAGAATTTGCAGAAAAAGCCTTCAAAAATGGTGAGGTGAAGGCTCTGATCTGCACATCTTCGCTGGAACTGGGCATAGACGTTGGAACGGCCAATGCGGTCATACAGTTCAATTCACCGAGACAGATAAACAAGATGATACAGCGCATAGGCCGCAGCGAACACTGGATAGGAAAGACCTCCAGAGGTTACGTGGTCTGCACCGACGTGATAGAGATGGAGGAGGCTATTGCAATCGTCGACAGCATCTCCGAAGGAAAGATAGAGAACGTTCAGATAATGAAGAACTCACTCTCGACCTTGGCAAATCAGATTCTCTCTGAGGTGAATTCTCAGAGAAAGGTTGACATCAGAAAATTCTTTGAGGTAGTGAAGCGATCCTATGCTTATTCCGATCTCACCTGGGAGGAATATTACTCAGTAATAACATTTTTGTCGAACACCAGGAAACTCTGGCTTGAAAACGAGTTCATAGGTAAGCGACGGAATACGCTAAAGTACTACATAGAGAATATATCGATGATCCCCAGCGAGAAGAACTATAAGGTCATAGATGTCTCAGGCAAATTCATAGGCACTCTGGATGAAAGATATGTGGCCTCAGAGATCGATGCAGGAAGCTACTTCGTCATGCGAGGTAACACCTGGCGGGTGGTCAGGATCGATCATGACCGGATCATAGTTGAGTCGTTCTTCACTCCTGCCGTCGCACCGAGATGGACTGGCGAGGACATACCTGTGCTGTACGATGTGGTTCAGCGCGTATCGATGAACAGAATCTCAAGATCACTGCCTGATTATATCGATGCCAGTTCAAAGAAGAAATTATCGGAATGGTATGAGAACGATATCGCCACCACACATAGGGTCATAATAGAGAGCTTCAACGACGAGATAATAGTGCAGATACTTCTCGGAACAAGGGGGAATTTTGCCCTGGCCGAGATACTATCCAACGTCCTCACATCCGTGACCGGGGAGAGCGTTGAGATGGATTATTCGCCATATCATATATACATGCGCACGTCAAGAAAGATATATGCAGAGGATGTTATGCGCATCATAAAGGGAATAAATCTGGATAATCTGATGTCCTACATAAGATCTTCAGCCTCAAGATCCCGCTTTTTCAAGTCCGTCTTCCTCTATGAGGCCAGAAAATTTGGAATAATAAGCGAGGACGCGGATCTAGAGAGGATCAGAATAGACAAGATAATGGACGCCTATTCCAACTCAGTGGTCTACGAAGATTCCATAAGAAAGCTGATAAATGACTACATGGACACATCCGCACTTTCGGATTTCATAGAGAGCAGAGATATTATAGAATTCGTGCTTAAGGATCGCATATCCAAGGCTTCTGATATCTTCATCTCGCACTACTCAGAACGCGTCGCCCCCCTCAGACCAACAAAGGTGATACTGGAATCGGTAAGGAACAGAATAATGAATGAACGCGTTACGCTTTACTGCGTCAACTGTGGAAATGTGAGAACGTACAGGGTGAAGGACATAAAGGTGCCAAAATGTGATGCATGTGGATCGAGGCTAGTTGCTGCGCTCTCTGACTTTGAGAGATCAAAGATCGACGATCCAGCATACAGGAAACGCATATTGAAGAATGCACATCTCGTCAAGGAGAAGGGAATACAGGCAGTCATGGTTCTGTCCGCCAGAGGAGTGGGACCAGAGACAGCGTCCAGAATTCTTGAAGTTACCTATGCATATGAGAACGATCTTATAAGAGCGATACTCACCGCAGAGATGGACTATGCCAGGAACAGGAGATTTTGGGATTGATGTGCGTCATCTGTGTACCATACTGGTCGTATTAACGAAATTGATAACCGCAACATCGCCCTGATACTGCTGATCATAGACGATCACGTAGACGGTCTGTGGTATGGTCGAATTCACCAGGATGAGGAACGATGCCCCGCCATCGAGCATAAATGGAAAATTCTCGCCCTCTGCGATCACAGCATTCTGCACTACCACATGGTAATCCATGCCTGATGATCCGAAGGCATAGACATTCAGCATGAGCGTTGAACTTGTATCGCTGGTCAATGGTATCCTCTTGGTATCGTTCACCGTTGCGTTCTCTACCAGCGGATTATTGCTCTTCATGGTAAAATTTTCTGTTAGCTCTATGAAATATATGTGTATATTAACGAGCTCTGAAGCAGTTGATGTGAATACTGAGAGCACATAGCTGTAAAATCCCGGAGACGATTTTGTGAAATATATTGTAACGTTGAACATCTGCGATGCGGAAGGAGAGACCGATCGTGATGAAGACTTAACGCTTATGGGGATCGCTGGCGATATGGAAAATCCAGGGGTAATCGGTGACGTTCCATGATTGGAGACGTTCAGAAAGCATGAAACGTTTGTTGAAATATTTGCAGATACGGAATACACCACGAACTGGGTCTGACCGTAGCTGACAGAAAACTGTGGGGGTAGCGTGTGAAATGGGATCGGTACAAGCCCTATGAGTATTATAATGCCGATGGACAGTGCCAGGATCTTCACATATCCTGACGCCCTGCCGACATTGTTGAGCGGTTCTGGGCCCCTTATACCGATTATGAGGACAAAAACTAACAGGATCAGCCATGATGGATAGAGTATGGAAAGTCCTATTATTGCGACTATGGCAACGTACGCAACATACTGCGAATACTTTCCCAGCATGGCTGATGATATGAGACCTCCATCGAGGAATCCAATGGGCATGGCGTTGAAGGCTGACACTATTATACCCACCCATCCCGCATACGCCGTAGGAAAGAGAACACCATCAGATGGGACAAAGCTGCGCATGGCCGCCTGAAATATAAGTGGACTTCCAATCTGAAGTATGGGCGATCTGACGCCAGAGACAGGAATTCGCAGCATGAGCGATAGGTATCCACCGATTATAACAAAGATCAGAGATGCCAGAAAACCAAATACAACTGATAATAGAGATGATTCAACCATGGCCCTCTTACTTGGATAGGCCACATTCGGGGCATTTATTGATCCCATCGTACCCATTCCGATCGGATCTGGAACAAATATTGGGAATGAATACTGCATGCTGTTCCTTTTCATTCCAAGATACCGCCCGAATTCTCTTGATCCAAGTATAATGAAAACTGGGATCACGAAGTAGATCAGGGTTTCAAGAACCGACATCAGAGGCGAAGATGAAAAATACGATGAAACATAAGAATAACCAACATAGAAGAGTGTGATCACGGTGGCTATGGCCATCAGGATCTTCAGCAGTGATCTTCTTGATCTCTCTGGTTCCTCTATGATTATAATCTCATTTTTCGTCCTTGTGAAAGCAACATATCCCATCTTCCTGAGATCCGAAACTAGCATCGAAAAGTAATCCTCAGGATAGAAATCTATATCCTCAACCTCTACTTCAAATTCTCCTTCCTCTTCCCTTATTCTCTTAACGCCGTAGTATCGTCCAACAATCTGCTGAATCCGTTCCGGTGTCACAGCCATTTTTAACTTCATCTGAATGATTCATTATTAAAGTTTCCCATATTATATTTCGTCAATTTAGTGATCGACAGACTTGTCAGACATCATATTGTGTATAACTTTATATTGCTTAATGTCACTGATCATGCTCATTTGTATCATGTCTGACATCACAAATCAGGATGCAGGATGCCCAAATCGGTGGGATCAGATCTTCGCGAACTGAATGATTCAGGCATCCATCTTGCACTAGCGGACCTGAATTGAGACTACGATCATCTTTAGTCCATTCCTAGTTCTCCTTTTAGTCATCAGCATCGGCATGAATGCGCAGAAACGCATTCGGAAATTGAAAAAAGGTTCACTATGATGGTTTGAAAGTCCTTTCATCGAATTCCATGATCCAGCTATAATGGAGTCATTCACTGTGTTCGTTGATAAATGATGCGACTGAATCGTTTCCCTCAGGTTCAGCATTGAATAGCACTCTGATCATCTCTCTGGCTTTCCTGCTTGGCGATATTGCTGTGTACTTGAATGTGCCTGAGCTTCTTGTCTCCACGACGATGTCTACCTTCTTCGAATGAGCTATTCTGGATATCTCTCCGATGTCTGACTCATCAGCTTCGATTATACGGTATTCCTTTCCAGGCTGACCTATCAATCTTGCATTCAGTATCTTATTCTCTATTTCGCGGCGTTTCATATCCAGCAGAGATCTTTTCAGCTCACCGTATTCTTTAGATATCTCGGATACGGACTGGGCTATCTCGCTGATTGGCTTCTTGACCATAGTTGATATTCTGTATGCTGATTCATAAGAATCCTGGAATAGATGAAGTGCCGGCACGCCAGCCGAAAATGTTATCCTGTATATGTTCTCCTGAATAGCTTCTACCTTTCTTATCTTCAGAACCCCTATGGATGAGATATTCTTCAGATGGGTACCACCGCATCCCTCAGCATCCACGCCCTGTATTTCAACAACCCTTATCTTCGATGTCAGTGGAACTCCGCCTTCAAATAGCCTGAAACCATATTTGTCGATGGCACTGTACCAGTCAAGATTTCGTACGCTGACATCCCTTCCTTCCCTTATAAGTTCGAAGGTGCGATCCTCTATCCTCCTTATAGTCTCGTCATCTATCCTGCGATAGTGCGTTATGTCAAGCCTTGATTCCTCCACATCCTTCTGGACACCATTCTGCCAGACATGGGGACCGAGTATCTCTCTGAGCACACCGAGCAGCAGATGGGTGGCGGTGTGATGCACCATGAGTCTGGATCTTCTATCCCAGTCGATCACACCATGGACGCGTACATTCTCCGGTATCTCACCATCAAGCGTGTGCACGATGGCCTTTCCATATTTTTTGACTGCCGTTACATTTATCCTTTTGCCCTTGTATTCAAAATATCCAAGATCCCATGGCTGACCGCCACCCTCTGGATAGAAGGCTGTCTTGTCAAGTATGATCTCATTGCCTCTTGAGTAAAGGACGAGCCCGGTAAATTCCCTCATGAAAGGATCATCATAATATAAGGTCCTTGTCTCTATATCTGGATAATCGCTGTATTTTTTCTTCATCACCTCTCCCTTATCATGTCTTTGAATTACAAGCGAATGAAAATTCTCCGGTATCTCAATCTTCATGCCTTTTGATTCCAGATATCCCTTAACAGTTTCAGGGCTTATTCCATGCGAATCGTATAGAAGTATCAGATCTTCGATATCTATCCTTCCCTTGTTAGACAGGAGCTTTTCTATGATCTGTGTTCCATGCTTTTCAACCTCTCTGTATTTTTCCTCCTCGATTGAAAGTACGTCTGAAGCGAAGCGGTCAGGGAATTCACCTACTATTTCTTTCAGGTCCTCATAGTTCATGTGTATGAGATCAAGCAGCGTACCCCTGTATCCAGTATTGTTCAGGGCTCTGTAAGCTCTTCTTATGAGCATTCTTGCAAGATAGCCAACCTTGACGTTGGATGGGATTACGTAAGCTGCAAACATGTGCATCAGGGATCTGGCATGATCGATCATCAGGAATACGTCTCTGGCCTTCTTTATCCTTTCATATCGATCCCTGGCGTCCGGATATTTCTTCTCTAGCTGCGATATGACGAAGGACTCCTCATAAGGCTCCTTCATCACGGAAGCCCTCACAACTTCTGATAGAAATTCGTCATCAATCTTAGATACCGATGAATTATTCAGCACATGGGCGATTATATCTGGATATATGGCCTGATAAACTGTGGGCGTGCCCTGCGAAAGCCATGTCAATCTTTCTAATCCATAGCCCGTGTCCACAATTTTCATGTCCATCTTGGAATACCTGATTCCATCTATTTCGTATGGTCCATTCGGATCCTCTTTCATATCCATGAATACCAGCGTAGCTACTTCAAGCCCTCTCACAAATACTTCAAGAGCGTTTCCAGCGTTTCCACCTCCTGACCATGGCTTTTCCTTGAAACTTATGAGCTTTCCGTCGATACCTAGGCCCTCTGTCAGGAAATCGTAACAGTAATGCACCGTCTCCTCTTTCCAGTAAACCGTTTCATCTTTGGAATTGAAATAATCATGGCACAGCATCTCGAAGCTTGTCAGATGCCGCCCAGTTATACCGACAAGATCCACATCATTCATCCTGATACTCGGCTGCGACATTACGATTGGATTTCCTGGCGGCTTGACTATGCCGGAAGTCACGTGTGGCTGAAAATCGTATATTGAGGCATTTACAAGGAGTACATCCTCCCTCCACCTTGGAACAACAGGATATGGTTTCAGGAATTTATGACCACGATCCTCAAAGAATTTTATAAATGCAGCCCTCATCTCGTCCAGCGTATACGATCTCGGTACTGGACTGTTGCCGATGAACGTGTATTCATCACAGGGGGTGTCTCCGCATGTGATCCTCTCCCTGTCTTGCGTCCAAAAGTATGATCCGCATTTAACGCATCTTTTCTTTTCAAAGCCACTGTTGAGAAAGAACTCCAGATCAAGTTCCCCCGTCTGTTTTTCCATCAGGATATGATTTTAAAAGACTATTTCTAATTTTGCGATACCAGGTTATGGTTTCTGTTAACCATGTTAACATCCACCTCTGGAAGTTATCATCTCCTTGATGCTTAAACTTCGTGGGTATAACCCAATACCCTCTATCCCGTCAAATGCTTCAGGGACTGCCTTTCTTATTGTGTTGTAGGATGCATTTAGATCCGCATGTATTAATGTTCCATTTGCAGACTGAAATACACCCCTCTTTATTCTCTTTCCCATGTACGTGTTGTGGTGTTCTATGATTTCGTTATCAAGAAACGAACATATGCTTGTATAGCTCTCCTCCTGTATCATGACATTGATCCCTTTCTCTTCTGCTTTGTATTTAATCTGCTGTATGAGCATATTAAAGGGTATCTGCACAAAGTTCTGGTTGTTTGTTCTCCCAATATCGGTATCCTGCTTCCATCCATCGTTGTGACCTATAACGATCGTATCGATCTTTCTTGACAATGCGTATTCGACTATGGATCTGCTAAGCTTGTGCATGATGTCCTTTACTTTCCTGTTTCTCTCCATGAAGAGCTTATCTATCCTTTTTGTATTCTCTCTGTTTTTCCTCTGCCTGTCACTGATCGATCTCAATCTTGATAACTCTTTATTGAAATACTGGTTTATTGATTTCAGAACACCGCCCTTGACAGCAATACCCTTTTCGGATATGTTGTTTCCAATGGTTACGATGTTCATTACACCAATATCGATGCCCAGTATTCTCTTAGGACTTAACTCCGATACGTCTGATATCTCTTTAGAATATACTATCTCCACATTATACCTAACACCAAATGGTATAATTCTTACCTCCCTTAAATCTGTATTATCATCTAATCTTGTCTTCACCTCCAGATCCATGATTTTTGGGAATTTTAATATTCCATTATCAATAGAACACTGCTGGTTTGTGAATATTAATATAAATTCTCCATCTTTATTCTTGTATTTTGGTGGTTTCGGAATTCCATTAAATAATTCTGGATGTTTTTTGTATGTTTTTAATGCCTTAAAGAACGAATTCCATGATTCCTTGACCTTTCTTATTGTCCACTGTGCCGTCTGTGCTGGCAGTTTCTGGAAGTTGTTGTTTTCCTCTATATCTGATGGTTTTGAAAACTGTTTCGCAAGATCCTTGTATGATGATAATTTTTCCCTATTGAAAAACTGGTTTCTTATGATATAATTTACCTGATTATATAGGTTCTTTGATAAATGGCACATTCTGGATATTACGCCATTGTCACGGATGAAGATCTGTTCAGTTCTCATCGTTTTCATAGCCTATCTCCAATGAACTTTCCTTCCCCGTTGAGGCGTATACATAAAGCGTCTTTCATGATATTCGTAGCAGATTTAATACCTCATTTGCCTTCATAGTTAATAATATAATACAGTATTTGTATAAATAGTTATTAGAATTACGGATTATAATCATTGAGCGATCTATACCAATGTGCATCTATGTCATACTTACCTGTTCTAAGAATCAGCGATATGCCTCTCAGCTTAAGATTCGGATATCCAAACTTCAAAGACGGACGGATGGTATCGTCATGCTTATCGTATCGCGCTATTGGCGTCTCCACAATGTGTATTCGTAGCACACGCCCCATTCTCATCGGTTTTACAAGTTCTTCATGAAATTTTATTATTGGAGGAAGTCCGTTTATCTTCAGCCCGAATAAAGCGTTTTACAGCTTCCTCCAGGATCACAAGTCCTTCCAATAAGCTACTCCATATAGAATTGATATACTATGGGTGCAATAAGATCTGCTATCTGTGAGAGAAATTTCTCATCTTCATCGCCGAAAGCAGCCTTCTGATCAGAATCTATATCAATTTCACCGATTGCCTTCCCGTTGAATCTTATGGGTACAACTATCTCAGACTGAGTGGACGGGAAGCAGGCGAGATATTTTGGGTTGCTCTTCACATCGTACTCATTGACTATATCGTTCTTGATGACTGCCAAACTGCATAACCCGTCACCGAGATTGATTTCAACGTGCTCCGTTTTTTCTCCAACAAAGGCCTCAAGCTTCAGTTTACCGTGTTCAAGAACGTAAATGCCGACCCAGTCATATTTTGGATTCTGATTCTTAAGGTATTCACAGGCGTTTTGCATCTGACTCTTGGCGAAATTCTTTACATTCATAATGGCTAAATTTTTTTTGATATTTAAAATATTCATTTCAATGAAAACTATATCGAAATTCAATTCAATATTTGATAGCTTTTAACTTTCTCTCCGCACTGTTCTCCACATCTATTCTGTCATCGATTTTTATATATGTTTCGACCCTTTTTATTCCCATTGAAAGTATCGCCTTTTCCCCTCTCTTGACAACATCAAATATTTCATCAATTGTCTTCACCTCTAACACGGTTCCCATGCTATTCGGATAAAAATTAATACCCGATTTCTTGAATTCCTCCAGTGCGGCGTTTATGTATTTGGAAGCAGACGTACCCGAGCCAATTGGAATATAGGTCACTTCAGCGAGGATCATAATTCATTATTGCGCGTTTCGATAAAAAATTAATGATACGGTCAGATTTCTGTCCGACATAATAATAAAAAATAAGAAAAATTCGGTTCCAATTACAATAAAATTTAAATATTTATTTCACCTATTTTCAGTATGCGTCAGACGTTCTCGATCCTCCTGCTGATTTTCTCCGTGTTTGTCTCGGTTATGCTTGTCTCAACTGGCATAGCAGTGCAAGAACAGCAGATGACGTCTGTCGCCATATCCGATTCGTTCAATATAAACAGCCTCGAAAAACTTGGTCAGGATTATTATCTCAAGGTTGAAGCCATCTTCGAAAACAGGGCATACACCGGTGCTGTAATAACAATTTATAATTCAGAGGTCATAGTTCCGGCACTGTCAGAGGCAACTGCGGATCTGCTCATACCCGTAAACACCTCTGCACTGATGTCATCTGGCTGGATGCTTAAACCGGTGAATTTGACAATTAGATTCAGCGAGAGGATACTCTTTGCGGTATTTGAGAAGAAGGTATCGCTGACCGTTCCAAGTCTATTTGAAAACGTAAATGAAACACAGCAAGGAAACTTCATAGAAATATCATTTACGCCCACAGAATTTACAGCTGGCAATATGATGAACATAGAAATAAATGGTTTGATCAAGAGCATATCGCTCACGTATGGAACGCCAACGACGATCAGGATACCTATAACTAATCCGAACGCCTCAATTGGAGATTCTGAAAACTATTTGGAGATATCCAACTTTACCTATTATTTCTCTCAGATAAGTGATCTCTAATCATATTCGTAGAAGGTACTTTGGACATTGAGCTAGAAAAACCCGATCTTCTTAAAGAAAGCAATAGAGGTCAAACCTTCTTCGGACGATGTTGATCCTCGGAGATCGATTATGGAAAGCGATTTAAGGCATTTATAGCCGAAATCCCAATTAAATGGATCTGTGAGCTGCTCCTAAGTTGAAGCTTCGGATCTTCCTTTCATCGAAGAGACCTCTGCTCTTCCGGACATACGTACAAGCCATATATCGCTATAACCACAGGCGTGTATTCGGATCTCATCGATCCTACTTAAGTATAATTCTATTGTGGGAAGTCCGTGTATCTCTTCCCTGAAGGTTGAAGTCTTACTGCTCCCCTCAAGTCCCTAACTTTTTTTATAATCTTCTACGATTCCGGCGAAGAAAGGGATTCAGCGATTTTCATTGACTTCCAATTTTTTTATCAAATCAAGTATATCTCCTATATTTTCTATTTCATAATCCGCAAAGGCTGAACTTATATTTCGACCATGCTTGACAAGCACGGATATACATTTTAGCCTCCTGGCCGGGATCAGATCATTCTCTATGTCCCCCACCACGATGCATTCCTCAGGTCTGATGCCCATCATATTGATGGCCTTCAAATAAGGCTCCGTATCTGGCTTCCCTTTGGAAACATCATCTATAGTCACTATATGATCGACGGGTATACTGAATCTCTGTATCACGATCCTTCTGGTAGAGGTCACTACCGCAGTTTTTATGCCCATCTCCTTCAACTTATTTAGCGTTGGTATGACATCCTGAAAGAACCTGGCAGATTCGATATTCTTCAGGAAGTAATCTTCCTGAAGCATCTCCACATCCAACGGGTTTCTCACAAATTTCTTGGCTAGGTCAACCCCCGGAAAACCTATCATCGGTCGAATTAGATCCTCAGGAACATCAACGCCATAGGCTTTGAACGCATTCTTCCATGAATCGATCCTCAGCTCCACCGAATCCAGCAGTGTCCCATCGAAATCAAAGATCAAGCCCCTTATCTTCATCTATGGCATAAAGTCCAAGCCTATATTTTTATATTTGTCTGAAAGGAATTCGTAATTATGCAGACCGCAGCTGGGACAATCCTTCCTTCTATCCACGCGGATGCTATCCAGCTCCATGTTCCATATGTCCAGATTGTATATCGAACCGTCCACTTCCTTACCTGTGAGGATCTTGATGCCCAGCGTGAATGCCAAGGACGATATCGCGGTCACAAGCGAGCTGAGTACACCCACCTCTGCACATGTCGGTTGTGGAAAAGGATCGCCGGTAAAATAGCATCTGTAGCAAGATGTTCTTCCGGGAATTATAGCCTTAACCTGACCATATGTTTCTATGGCCGATGCCATCACCCATGGTTTGCTGGTCTTGACACAGGCATCGTTTATTATGAGCCTGCTTGTAAGGTTATCTGTTCCATCCATTACTATATCCACAGATGATATGAGCTTCTCAGCGTTTTGCGCATCAAACGTTTCATTTATTGCAAGAACCTCAACTTCAGGGTTGACTTTTTCAAGTCTGCGCTTAGCAGCAACAACCTTCGAATCGCCTATATCTTCATCGGAATACAGCGTCTGCCTATAAAGGTTGGATGATGATACATAATCCCTGTCTATCAGCATTATGCTCTTAACACCGCTGCGAACAAACAGATCGGCGATGAGGCTGCCAACGCCACCTATACCCACCACGAGAATCCGGGAAGATCTGATCTTGGCGATATCATCGTTATTGAACTGCCTTAAAACCATCTGCCTTGCATATCTATAATCATCGGATCTCATGCATCTTTATCAATCCAAAATTTAAAAACAGTTGCCACATTCTATGTTCATCTGAACGATATTTCAGAATGATGAAAAAACGATAAATAGAGACAATTTGATTGATAGTCTCTAAGTTCTCCTTTTCCCAGGAACATTAGTGGTTTCAATCTTAGGAAAATTCCTCTTCGAGTTCCAGTATAACCTGATTCAATACATCCTCAAACGTTCTTCCAGTGTATTCTCTGAGCCCGCCCATTTCAGTCCTCAGCTTGGCGGTATATTCCGTGTCAGATTCTTTGGCAAATTCTATATTGCATATCAGCTCTTCCATACAGATCGATACCCCTAAAACCTTTATGGCTTAAAGTTTTTCATAAAATATATGGAAGTGTAGTATCTTTTGATGCACATTTATGAAATATCTAAAGTTTTTTTCAAGAATCACCTATAGTGGATGGACTTACAGCGGATTCTGTCACATATTAGAAAGTTTTAAATAAGTTAGATTGATACTAATATAATATGGAAAACATAACGAAGAAGGAAAGAGACTGCCTTATAACCATCAAGGAGTCTTCCAATGGGCCGTTTCCCGTAAGACTCAAAGATCTATCGGCTTCCATGAATATAAAGCCCCCATCCGTGTTGGAGATACTTACAAGACTTCAGGAGAAGGGATTGATAAAGAAGGATCGTGGTATGGTGGCGCTCACCGATAAAGGAGAAGAAACATACAGGAGAATAGTTATGGTTCACAGGACTCTCGAGGTGTTGTACAGCAGAAGTGGCATCGATGCCAATGATGCTTGCAAGAAGATAGGTAATTTTGACTTTCTGGTGGACTACGATGACGCCAAAAAGATATCTGCCTCGATTGGAAATCCAAAAACTTGCCCCCATGGCAAAAAGATAGACGGATCATGAGACAAACTTTTAGTGTGAGTCAAAGTATTAATATAAATTTTGAATAAACACATGGTCATCAGATCGCAAATGGTCTTATCTGAATTTTATAAGAACGCGGCCCTCAGTTTGCCTGTTCTTCATCATGTCTATCGCATCGTTGATCCTGTTCAGATCCATCTCCATGCCTATCACCGGTTTTATCTTCCCATCCGCGACAAGACTCAGGGCATCTGACACATCCTTCCTTGTTGAACTGATGCTCCCTCGTATGGTATTGCCTTTAAGTATGATGAGACCTAGAGGTAAATTCACTGGATCAGGCTTGACGTTTCCGATCACGATCATTTTTCCTCCATTGTTAAGGCTTCTCAATGCCCTCTCGAAAGTATATATGCCGACACATTCCAGTACCACATCCGCTCCGCCAATTTTCTTCACTTCCTCGTTGAATTTTCCGTTACCATCAACCACATAGTCCGCGCCGATCTTTTGAAGCATCTCCTTCTTTTGATCAGAGGTCGTTTCGGCTATGACCGTTGCACCAAAAGCCTTAGCCATCTGCACAGCATTGGAGCCGACTCCACCACCGGCCCCTGTGATCAGTACCTTCTGCCCTTCCCTGATCTTTGCAAGCCTGAATAGCGCATGATATATCATGCCCGTGACACACGATGCTATTGGCAGATATCTGCTGTCTACGTTTCCCGGCGCCTTAACAACGGCAATCTCCGGAATATTTACGTATTCCCTGAACCCTCCCTGGATCTCCTCTCCTATAGATTTTTTATATGGACATAGATTTTCATTGCCTGATCTGCAGTATTCGCATTTTCCACAGGGAACGTATATCAGGCTGGCCACATGATCGCCGACTCTGAAATTCTTAACCTTGTCTCCGATCTTGACAATTGTCCCACCGATCTCATGCCCAGGAATTATGGGTAGCTGGATCCTAGGAAAAAATCCTGTTGCACTAAGAATGTCTCTGTAACATAAACCAGCGTAGTCCTGTCTTATTATTACCTCATCATCAGCCGGTTCTGGAATGTCTTTATCCACTATCGACAGCGGATGGTTTATTTCTTCAAGGACAGCAGCCTTCATATCCACATGATTAGCTCACGCTATAAAAGCAATAGCGTGAACTAACGATGATAGTGAGCTACTCCTCAGCTGAAGCTTCGGATCTTCCTACTTCCGCGACACCTATCTAATACTTCACAGGCCGGGTATCCCGACAGGTTATCTCCAAAGGCGCATATTCGGATCGCACCGATCCAACCCAAGTATCATCCACTTGTTTATCGTGGATGATTCAAAATATGGAAAGACAGTTCATAAATCATTCTATTAAGGGAAGCCCATTCATTCCCTGCACGAAAGGGAGATTTACAACTTCTCTCAAATCACTAACTTCTCTCTAAATAATTCCATTTCAGATATACCGGTCTGTATTCCATCCCATGTCATTTCCATAAGCTGACAAACTTAAAATATTCGGGAAGCAATATGGCCTTATGGAATCCAATAACGGGATCATACTCAGGGTTGCAGAGGCAAACTCAACCGATCCTGGCATGTCAAGAGTCAGACTGGATGAATCATCAAGGAGGTTGCTTGATGCCGAGATCGGTGATGTTGTTGAAATCGAAAAGGTCAGAAAAACAGTGGGCAGGGTCTACAGAGCAAGGCCTGAAGATGAGAACAAGGGCATTGTCAGAATAGACAGTGTCATGAGAAACAACTGTGGAGCATCCATAGGTGATAAGGTCAAGGTCAGAAAGGTCAGGACTGAGATCGCTAAGAAGGTCACCCTGGCACCTATCATACGGAAAGATCAAAGACTCAAATTCGGTGAAGGAATAGAGGAATATGTACAGCGTGCATTGATAAGAAGACCCATGCTCGAACAAGACAATATAAGTGTTCCTGGCCTGACTCTTGCAGGCCAAACTGGACTTCTTTTCAAGGTTGTCAAAACTCTACCGAGCAAGGTTCCCGTAGAGATCGGCGAGGAGACCAAGATAGAGATAAGGGAGGAGCCGGCCTCTGAGGTTCTAGAAGAGGTTTCAAGGATAAGTTATGAGGATATTGGAGGCCTGTCTGAGCAGCTCGGAAAGATAAGGGAAATGATAGAACTTCCACTGAAGCACCCCGAACTTTTCGAGCGACTGGGGATAACACCGCCCAAAGGGGTCATATTATATGGGCCACCTGGGACGGGTAAAACGCTCATAGCCAGAGCCGTTGCAAATGAATCTGGCGCCAACTTCCTCTCCATAAATGGACCTGAGATAATGAGTAAATACTACGGTCAGAGTGAACAGAAGCTGAGGGAGATATTCTCAAAGGCCGAAGAAACCGCTCCATCTATCATATTCATAGATGAGATAGATTCCATTGCACCCAAGAGAGAGGAGGTTCAGGGCGAGGTTGAACGCAGAGTTGTTGCACAGCTTCTGACATTGATGGATGGGATGAAGGAGAGGGGGCATGTCATAGTTATAGGCGCAACAAACCGCATAGATGCAATAGATCCCGCCCTCAGAAGGCCTGGTAGATTTGATAGAGAGATAGAGATCGGTGTTCCTGATAGAAACGGAAGAAAGGAGATACTGATGATACACACCAGAAACATGCCCCTGGGAATGAGCGAGGAGGAGAAGAACAAATTCCTTGAGGAAATGGCAGATTACACCTATGGTTTTGTCGGAGCGGATCTCGCGGCTCTGGTCAGGGAGAGCGCGATGAACGCACTCAGGAGATACCTGCCAGAGATCGATCTTGACAAGCCGATCCCCACGGAGATACTTGAAAAGATGGTGGTGACCGAGGAAGACTTCAAGAATGCGCTTAAATCGATAGAACCTAGCAGCCTGAGAGAGGTCATGGTTGAGGTTCCAAATGTCCACTGGGATGATATCGGCGGTCTTGAGGATGTAAAGAGAGAGATAAAGGAGACTGTTGAATTGCCTCTCCTGAAGCCGGATGTATTCAAGAGACTTGGCATAAGGCCATCCAAAGGATTCCTGTTATACGGCCCGCCCGGTGTCGGTAAGACCCTTCTGGCAAAAGCCGTGGCAACGGAGAGCAACGCAAACTTCATATCAATAAAGGGCCCAGAAGTCCTCAGCAAATGGGTTGGAGAGAGCGAGAAGGCCATAAGGGAGATATTCAAGAAGGCAAAGCAGGTAGCACCTGCCATTGTATTCCTGGATGAGATAGACTCGATAGCACCCAGGAGAGGGACAACAAGCGACTCAGGCGTTACTGAAAGGATAGTTAACCAGTTGCTGACATCGCTGGACGGCATCGAGGTGATGAACGGTGTTGTGGTGATAGGAGCAACAAACAGGCCGGACATAATGGATCCCGCACTTCTCAGGGCTGGCAGATTCGACAAGTTGATATATATACCCCCACCAGACAAGGAGGCGAGACTCAGCATACTCAAGGTGCATACAAGGAACATGCCACTTGCGCCAGATGTGGATCTGAATGACATCGCTCAGAGGACTGAAGGTTATGTTGGAGCAGATCTGGAGAATCTGTGCAGGGAGGCCGGTATGAACGCCTACAGGGAGAATCCAGACGCAACCTCCGTTTCTCAGAAAAACTTCCTCGATGCTCTGAAGACCATAAGGCCTTCTGTGGACGAAGAGGTCATAAAGTTCTACAGGACACTCTCAGAAACCATGAGCAAGTCCGTATCTGAGAGGAGGAAACAGCTTCAGGATCAGGGTCTATATCTCTGATCCTCCCTTATTGAATATTTTATCCCCAACTAAAATGACGGTAGGTGGAAAATCCAGATCTTCTGAAGAATGGCCAAAATGCAATAAATAAAAATAAATACCAATTCATATTGTATTTATGATGGATTTCTATTCGCGCGTGAATCAGAAGCCGGTTATGTCAAGCTCTGGTGAGATAATAGGATACGTTAAGAACTTCCTTGCGGACGAAAAATGGAACCTCATAACGATGGTAACTAAACCATCTGGAGGCAGGGGCAGGCTGAATATACCAATGGATGAAGATGGCAACTATCTAATCCCGATGTCAAACGTGAATGTTGGGAACGATGCCATAGTGGTTATGAACCTGGAGAACATCAGGAAGTTGCCGAAGCAAGACCAACACTCTGGCTTGCTATAGTGCCATCCGTAACGGTATCAACCAGCTTAACGAATTTTATGAATGGATTTCCATTGTTCGGTAAACTGCTTATAGTTATCACTGTAAGTGCCGATAGATAATCCGGCCCATTCACCGTTACCTTCCAGTATTGAGTTTCTATGGTACCCTGCGTCAGCGGTATCTCTGTCACATTCCCATTGGAAGATTGAAACTCCAGCGTTACTTTTGATAACGATATGTTTTGATTGACGCCGCTTATGTATATGGTGTATACACCATCATTTGAATTCTGCTGGGTCTGATTCGTTATGGTCATGGATGCCTGTGGCGTCGGTGCGGATATTAGTGAAACATAACCACCAAGCAGGGAATAGAGCGTTGCCGCAAGAACTATCGTTATCGCTATGAGCAGTATAGTGGCGATTATAGGTGATACAGCCTTATCCTGCCTGTCAAATCTCATGATACATTCATACATACATAGGGATATTAAAATTGATGCGTTAGAAATGCTATTTCGCATAGGCATTTTCCGATAAAGGTCAATAGCAAATATGGAATATCTGAAATCATGCCCAATATCAGACATAGTGAACTACTCCTAAGCTGAATCTTCGGATCTTCCTTTCATCGAAGAGACCTCTGCTCTTCCGGACATAAGTACAAGCCATATATCGCTATGACCACGGGCGTGTATTCGGACTGCACCGATCCTACTTAAGTATAATTCTATTGTGGGAAGTCCGTGTATCTCTTGTCCAAAGAAGGAGAATTAAAACTTCCCCCAAACCCCTAACCTCTCTTTAAATGCGGTATTCAATGCCTGATCTCCTTATTGCAAATGTGATGAAAGCTGTATGCGTAAGATCATCGCTTGCTGGTCTTGTAGCGCCCTCCCTTACGAGTATTCTGCGTTTCATAAGCTCAACGGTCTCAAGATGTTTCAATCCAGATGCCGCCATCGATACGACAGTCTTTTCGCTCTGATCGAAATTTGGCAGATAGAAACTGACAATTCCGCCAGGTTTCAGCATTGAAGAGATCTTTTCAGCATAATCCCACGGATCTGGAATATCAGCTATTATTGCATCATATGATCTATCACTTCCAAAATCCTTCAGCTCACACAGGTTCACTCTGATATTGGCGGTATCATAGAACTCGTTGATGTTATCAAGCGCCTTCCTGAGATTCTCTTCATCCCTCTCCACGATGGTTAAGGATCCGCTGCCGTTCAACGCCCAGAGTATGTATGAGGACATATTGCCGGATCCAACACCGATCTCTAGAACGTCTCTATCGGGCCTTATGCCTGTTCTGGCAATTATATATGAGGCATCGATCTCTGAGATGATCTGCGTGTTCCGTTTTATAAGTTTACCGAAATAGATCGGCTGAAATTCAGATGCGATGAAACGCTTCCCCTGAACTATTATCTCATCTCCTGGATCTATCACGATTGATGGATCGAGATGATATTTCCGATTTCTGACCAGTATGCTTTTCGAATTTTCATCAAATTTACCAAATTCATCCTCAGATACAAGTATCACTCCGGAAGATCATCACACACAATATTACGCTTTCGCAGGATCAGATCTTAATAAAAGAAATTAGAGACTGAAATCTCCAAGGTATTCCAGTCTTTCTTTGAATTTGAATCTCATAATCACGGTTGATACGATTATCACAGCTATCAGGGCGAAGGAAGCGTAAACTGCATCGACATAAAAGAGATTGAAGTAGATGCTTGCCACTATGGCCACGACCAGCGTTGCTGTTGAGGCGGAGGGTATGAGAAGGTACCTGATGGTGTTCATGAAGTTCATTCTTGTGTGTTTTTTCATATATCTATAGAGTGATGTGTTGGTGAGTATATGTACGATATATGTGATAGGGCTTTCAAGTATAAGGAGAAAGATAGATGACGAGAGAAGCGCATTCAATGGCGACATCTTTGCTATGAATTCAAATCCAGCACCCACACCTATGACTATGGCCATTGATATCAGTGCTAGCGTTATCATGGACATGGTAGGTGTTCCATTATTCCTGTTGATCTCAGAAAGGAATGAAGGCAGCGCACCCTCCCTAGACATGGAGAAGAGGACCCTGGTCGCGTTGGTTCCCAGAGAAACTGTGGCCGTGAAGAATGAATTGAGCACGATGACTATCAGAATCCAGAACACTATACTGCTGGCAAAACCAAAATCTGTTCTGTAGATGGTCAGGAGTGGATACGCGTTGCTACCTATGCCAAAAGTGGATATGTTTTGTGCCCCCCATGTTATAACCTGAGCGTATGAGGCTAGTATTATGGTGACACCAAGTATAGCTATGGTAGCTACTATGGCCAGTGGAACGTTCCTCTTCGGCTTCTTTGTCTCCTCCGCAATCGGTATAGATCCTCCTATCCCGACAAATGCGCCTATAGCGTAGATCATCATGGCAAATATCGCATAGGGATCGTTACCCATTGGTGAAGGGGTGAAGGGAGCAAGGTTTGCCCTTGCAGGGTGCATGATGATGAGAGCGATGGAGGTAGTTATGAGAAAGCTCACCTCAATAAACATGGTGTATGTGACGAATCTCAATGATGGCTTTATGCCAAGATATATCAGAAGACTGACGAGACCGATGAATACAACGGCAATCGGCATCCAGATTATATCAGGATCCGGAATGGATATTCCAATGGACGGAAGAATAGCATAACCAAAACCCAAAAATCCAAGAATACCAAATCCAGTAAAACTCAGTACTTCATATGTTATATATGACAGCGCAGTTACAAAGCCCGCTGACGTTCCCAGACCCCGCGATACAAATGTGTAATATCCACCTGCACTGGAGAGTCTTCTTGAAAAGGCATACATAGAATAACTCATCAGCGCATATATCACAAGCGAAAGCAGAAGGATCAGCGGTATGGCATAGGCACCTTCCTGATGAGTAACAAAAGTATCAGTTATTAGGGCAGCAGTTCCAGCGATATAAAGAACGATAGTACCGGCAGGGGCATTCAATGCTACGGCCTGAGATATCGCGTGTCTCAAGCCCAGCTGGTTGACTACCAAATGCTTAAACTTACTCGAACCTGTTTCCACTTTTGATGTTATTACTCTGTAATATTTAATTTTCTCTCTCAGAAAACCGTCAGATCGGCTGTTCCGGTATGACTAAGTCAGACGAGGAGAATAAAGAGGTTCATGTAAAACAATACAATTTCCAGAAAAGGGGTTTTAACTGTTTATGGGAATATTTATATATAGTTATATATTGTTATGCAATATATATGGGTAAAATATACACAGTAAGGGAAGCATGCGATATACTGCAAATGGATGCAACCACATTGAGGAGATGGGATCGTGAAGGAAAAATACACTGCATAAGATTATCAAATAATTTCAGGAGAGTACCAAAGAAGGAAATAGACAGAATATTGGGAATAAAAAACAATAGAGTAGATGCAGTATATGCAAGG